>NZ_JBNPYB010000010.1:0-202466 GCF_050432985.1 Pantoea sp. AN62
AGTCGCTGTCGTTCTCAAAATCGGTGGAGCTGCATGACAAAGTCATCGGGCATTATCTGAACATAAAACACTATCAATAAGTTGGAGTCATTACCGAATCGGAATATGAAGTTGTCTTTCCAGGCCCGTCAAGAGGCAAGCACGGGCAGTGTGAAGCGGGTATCTGGCTAAAAGACCCGAACACCAGCAGATGGAAGCAGCTTTGTATCAATAAAGAGTATCTGCACAGCCACCGTAAGCAAGGAATGACAGGCGTATGGGTAACCGCTCGTGTGAATAATATTGGCTCTTACATCGTGAAATATGAATTTATCTACCGGTAAATTAAGCTGGCTGTAGTGATTCGCTGTAGTGATTCACCAACGTTATTCGCCAACGTATCGGCCGCTATCTTCTGTTCTGCCGACTGTAAAAATGAGTGATAGTCATTAACGTCCGCCCTTCACTGTTAGAAACATTCACCACCGCTGCACCGCAATCAAATACCTTCCCGGTTGAGCTCAAATGCAGCGAGCTCAACCGGGTTATCACGCGATGGCGGTCAGCTTTTGCCTGGCTGACGGCCAGCCACTCAGAAGGCCTGCCAGTTCTGGTTATCCGCCTGCGGGCTGACCGCAGCAGGACGCAGCTGACTCACGACCGGCTGGGCCGGAGCTGCGGAAAACGCCGCCTGCAGGCTGCCGGTTTTAAATACCGCCACCGTTTTACGCAGATAGCTGGCCTGCTCTTCCAGCGAAGCCGCCGCGCTGGCCGACTCTTCAACCAGGGCGGCGTTCTGCTGCGTCACGCCATCCATTTCAGAAACCGCGATGCAAACCTGCTCAATGCCACGCGTCTGCTCAACTGATGATGAGGCAATCTCTTCGATCAGCTGGGTTACCCGACTGACCGACGTTACGATACTGTCCATCGCCTTACCGGCTTCAGAGGCATGGCCGGCCCCGGTTCTGATCCGTTCGGCGGAGCGATCGATCAGGCCGCGGATTTCCTGAGCGGCACTGGCGCTGCGGCCTGCCAGCGAACGTACCTCGCCCGCGACCACCGCAAATCCACGTCCCTGCTCACCGGCACGCGCGGCTTCTACCGCAGCGTTGAGCGCCAGAATATTGGTCTGGAAGGCAATGCTGTCGATAATCGCAATAATGCCGGCGATTTGCCCGGAGCTTTCACTGATCTGCTCCATGTTGGCGATGACCCGGGCCACCGTCTCGCCGCCCTGAGTGGCGGTGGTTGACGCCTGTTTCGATACGGCCGTTGCCTGCTGCGCATTGTCGGCATTGAGCTTAACGGTTGAGGTCAGCTGCTCCATGCTGGCCGCCGTTTGTTCCAGCGCCGCGGCCTGCTGTTCGGTGCGTGATGAAAGATCGGTGCTGCCGGCTGAAATTTCGGCAGCGCCGGTAAAGATAGAGCGGGTGGCGTCATCAACCGAAGTAATGGTGACCACCAGCGCATCGCGCATCTGCTGCAGTTCGGTAATCAGCAGCCCCATCTCATTACGGCCTTCATGCTGAATGTCTGAGGTCAGATCGCCGGCAGAAATCGCGCGGATATAGCCGGTCAGTCGGCTAAGCGGGCCGATAAGCCGTTTTTGTAACCCGACCCAGACTGCGAAAATGATCACCACGGTCACCAGGCCAAGCACCAGCAAGGTCCAGAGCGCATCGGTCAGGCTGCGCTGGTTCTGCTCAGAGGTGTTTTTCATTAGCTGAATGTTGACCGCGCGCCAGGCCTCATAAGCGCTGTCGAGCCGATCCTGCGCCGCCTGCGCTTCCAGATTGCCGTAGCCCTGATAGTTGCGCTGTTTCAGGAAAGTCACCGAGGCCAGCATGGTGTCGTGCATTTGCTGATAGGCAGCCTGCACCTCACCGGCCTGAGCTTCATCCTGCCCCGCTTTACGCGGCAACGCCTGCCAGGCGCGGAATTCAACATCGGCGGCGGCGGCTGACTGCTCAGCCTTATCCAGCAGCGACGCCATCGCAGCCAGTGAGGCCGGATCCTGCTGATTTTTAAGGAAGCGGATCGCCACCCGATTGATAGTGACGCGGGTTTTAATCAGGGTTTTCACCGCATCGCTCAGGTGCTGTTGCTGCAGGGTTAACTGCTCCGCCGCAACGAAGTTCTGGTCTGCTTTGGAGACGGCGTTATACAACAGAAAGCCGGTCAGACTCAGCAGTGCGGTAAAGATAAAAAGTACGGCGAGAATACTGTGGGTTATTTTGAGGTTTTTAAGCATGTCAGCAAACTCATGTCAGAGGAGATAGTGCTGTTATCGGCCAGCCTGGACTTTATCTGAGTGCCGGCAGGCGATGAGCTCGCGATAAGATAAATAACCGGGCAAATGGGCCTGGTTTTAGTCGCCTCTGCCGTCGGTCGGGGTTGACGCAGCCGAAGCGGCGGCAAAACCGGACCTCAGCCGCGCTAAACGCATTCGTCGCTCAACAACCCGCGCCGCAGTGTGGTTGAATTCGCCCCTTATCTAGCTCAGCACGTGGTTAACATGCATTACATTCATAGTTTAATGGATTTTATTGAGGGAAATGCGGTGCTGTCGGCCAGCTTCAGCGTGATCCTGTTGATCATGGCCGGGATGGTGGCTCACTTAATCTGTAAGTTTTTCGTGGTCAAAGTGATCAGAAAGGTCTTTTTCAGCAGCCATAAACAGGGCGTTCCGCTGGATAAAGATGTCCGCCTGTCTCAGAAGCTGTCGAATTTTGTGCCGGTGATTGTGGTCTACAATTTCCTGCAGTTTATGCCGGGCCTGCCTGATAATCTGAAAGTGGCGATTCAGACCATCTGCGGCATTCTGTTTTTTGTCTATCTATCGATCTTCTTCAATGAAGTGCTGGAGATTGTTAACAACTCCTATTCGCGCAAATCGAAGCGTAAGAATCACTCGATCAAGGGCTATATCCAGATTGGCAAAATTCTGGTGCATATTATCGCCGCGATCATGATTCTGGCGATTATGTCCAATAAGTCACCGGCGATTATTATCTCCTCGCTGGGTGCGGTTGCCGCGGTACTGATGCTGATCTTTCAGCACACGCTGCTGTCGCTGGTGGCGAATATTCAGCTCTCTTCCAACGATGTGCTGCAACTGGGCGACTGGATTGAGATGCCGGATAGAAATATCAGCGGCGAGGTGATCGATATTGCGCTACATACCATCACCATCCGCAACTGGGATAACACCATCTCGCGCATTCCGACCAAGAATTTCCTCACCGAGACCTACACCAACTGGCAGGCGATGTTCTCTTCAGGCGCACGGCGGATCATGCGCAGCTTTTATCTTGATCAGAAGTCGATCACCTTTGTGAATCAGGAGATGCTGCAGGCGATGAGTCAGATCCGCATCGCCAGCGAATCGATTACGGAACTGCTGGATGGACGTGATATCAGCGCGGTCGGCGACCGCTGGTTTATGGAGAACGGTATCACCAACCTGATGGTGTTCCGTAAATTCCTCACCGCCTGGCTGACGCAGCGCGAGGACATTAAGAAAGAGATGTATATCGTGGTGCGTCCGCTGAAGCCGTCGCCGGATGGCTTGCCGGTGGAGATCTACTGCTTCACCTCCTCTATTTTCTGGGCCGATTATGAGAATACCCAGTCAGCCATTTTTGAATACATTTACGCGATGGCCCGCTATTTTGATCTGCAGATTTATCAGCATCCGGCGGGTTCGGATTTCGCCCGGCTGGCCCAGCCACGTGCTGCGAGCGCTGATGCGCAGCAGAACGGTCCGCAGTAAGCCGATCGCCGCCGCACGCCCCCTGCTATGGCGCGGCGGCGTCAGCTTTTGCTCAGGGCAAAGTTCAGCACCCTGTCATTCTTCATCTGCACCGTCAGCGTCTGCCCTTCGGTGGTGTTAAGGGTGCGCGCCTCACTGTAGGTCCACTTCAGCAGACGCTGTCCATCCGGATACGGCGTCTCGCTGTCGGGCTGACCAAACAGCGAAATCAGCTGTGCCTGCGTAGTCTGGCCGGGATGGATATGCTGCAACCGCGCGGTATCCAGATTATGTCCGACGCGATTAGAGCAGCCGGATAACAGCATCATCAGCGCCACAAACAGGGCTTTCTTACTCACGTAACATCCTTTTGAAAAAATAATTTCGCGCTGCTGGATTGCCCGGCACGCCTGCGTTGGCAGGTCATCCAGCTTATACGCAATCGACCGCCGTCGGCAGGATTTTCTGCCGCCGTTCCGCCCGGACTGACCACGGCGAGGATGCGAATCCGCGCCACTAAGTCAAATTCCCGCCTCTCTATGGTCCGCTGCCCCGCGATTGCGACATCTTAGTCTATGATTATTCTTCGTATGCCGCGTGGAAACGGTCTCATCACCGGCTTTTCGCCGCATCACACTGTTTACCAGTCCAGGATCCTGGCTGAAGAGACGCGCCAACCCATTTGGCATCCTGGTCTCGCTGACATGTTTATGTTTTTGAAGCTCGCATCATCGGCATCATTTCCGCGCGATGGCGATCATTGCGCATTTCCAGCTTAAACGAGGCAACTGAATGGAATCCAAATCATTTTTTAAAAGCTGGGGCGCCGAACGGGTGTCCAGCGATGAGGTCCGTTTCCGTCTCTGGGCAACGGGCCAGCAACGCGTCACCCTGCGGTTATCCGGCAAAGATATCGAGATGACCCGCCAGCCTGACGGCTGGTTCGAAACCCAGCTGAGCGGCGTCGCCCCCGGCGCCGAATACGATTTTGTGCTGGCGGACGGCACCGCAGTGCCCGATCCCGCCTCCCGCGGCCAGAAAGGTGAAGTCAACGGTCCATCACTGGTGATCGATCCTGAGGCTTACGTCTGGCAAAACACCGACTGGCAAGGCCGCCCATGGCAGGAATCGGTGGTGTATGAATTGCACATCGGCACCTTTACCCCACAGGGCACCTTTCAGGCCGCGATTGAAAAGCTGCCGTGGCTGGCGGAAAACGGTATCACCATGATTGAAGTGTTACCGGTTTCGCAGTTTGGTGGCAATCGCGGCTGGGGCTACGACGGCGTACTGTTGTATGCACCGCATTCCGCCTACGGCACGCCCGATGATTTCAAAGCGTTTGTCGACGCGGCGCACGGTCATGGCCTGTCGGTAGTGCTGGATATCGTGCTAAACCACTTTGGCCCGGAAGGTAACTATCTGCCGCTGCTGTCGCCGGACTTCTTCCATAAAGAACGGCAGACGCCGTGGGGCGCGGGTATCGCTTATGACGTTGACGCGGTGCGCCGTTACATCACCGAAGCGCCGCTCTACTGGCTGCAGGAGTTTAATCTCGATGGCCTGCGCTTTGATGCCATTGATCAGATTGAAGACCCGGCCGATAAACATGTGCTGATTGAGATTGCGGAGCGCATCCGGGCTGAAATTACCGATCGACCTATTCATCTGACCACCGAAGATTGCCGTAACGTCACCTTTCTGCATCCGCGCGATGAAAAAGGTCAGGCAACGCTGTTTACCGGCGAATGGAATGATGACTTCCACAACGCGGTCCACGTGCTGGCGACCGGCGAAAACCATGCCTATTACCAGGACTTCGCCGATCGACCGGAACAACGGGTTGCCCGGGCGCTGGCGGAAGGCTTCGTTTATCAGGGTGAGGTGTCGCAGCAGTCTGGCGAGCCGCGCGGTGTTGACAGCCGCGGTCAGCCGCCGGTGGCCTTTGTCGATTTCATCCAGAACCATGACCAGGTGGGTAACCGGGCCCAGGGCGAAAGGCTGGTGAGCCTGGCCGGCGTGGAACGTACCCAGCTGTTGCTGGCTACCTTACTGCTGTCGCCGCACATCCCGCTGCTGTTTATGGGCGAAGAGTATGGCGAAACCCAGCCGTTCCTGTTCTTCACCGATTTCCATGGCGACCTGGCCAAAGCGGTGCGTGAAGGCCGCGCCCGAGAGTTTGAAGGCCATGCCGGTCACGAAGGTGAAAGCGTGCCGGACCCGAACGATCCACAGACCTTTGAACGTTCGAAGCTGAACTGGGATAAGCCGCAAACGCCGGAAGGCCAGCAGTGGCTGGCGCTGACGCGCAGACTGCTACAGCTGCGCCAGCAACACATTGTGCCGCTGCTGCACACCGCCGGCGGCCACTGTGGTCGGGTGGTGAATACCGCGCCCGGTTTCCTGGCAGTGCGCTGGGACTTCCCGCAGGGCACGCTGTCACTGGCGCTGAACGTCGGCGACCAGCCGCAACCGATCGCCGATCTGCCGGGCGAGACCCTGTTTGCCTGGCCGCAGCAGACCCCCGAACTGGCACCGGAGGCGATCGTGGTTCGTCTGGATAAAGGAGCCGCACAATGAACATCCCAACCGCCACCTACCGTATTCAGTTCCGCAACGGCATGACCTTTGATCGTGCTGCGGCGCTGGTGCCTTACCTGAAGCAACTCGGTATCAGCCACCTTTACGCTTCGCCGATCTTCAGTGCTACTGCGGAATCGACCCACGGTTATGACGTCACCGACGTTAACCAGATCGAACCGTCGATTGGTGGTCGTGCAGGTTTTGACCGCATGGCTGCGGCGCTGAAAGCGGCCGGACTCGGGCTGATCCTCGATATCGTCCCCAACCATATGGCGGCCTCGCTGGAGAATCCGTGGTGGCGCGACGTCATCGAGAACGGTGAGCAGAGCCGTTATGCCCACTACTTTGACATTGACTGGTCACGTCGCCTGACGCTGCCGTTCCTTGGCGACAGCTTTGAGACAGTGCTGGCCAACGGCGAGATCAGCGTGCAGCGCGATCCGCAAAGCGGCAAACCGGCGCTGGCCTACTTCGATAACTATTACCCGCTGGCGCCACACACCTGGCAGGGCCGTGAGGAAGAGGTGCTCGGCCTGCGCGAGCCGGACCAGATTGCCGCGCTGCATGATCAGCAGCCGTGGCGCCTGATGTCGTGGCGTGATGCACCCAACGACCTCTCCTACCGCCGCTTCTTTGAAGTGACCGGGCTGGTAGGCGTGCGGGTCGAAGATAAAGCGGTGTTCGACGCTGCACACCAGCTGATCCTCGAACTGGTGCACAGCGGCGCGGTGCAGGGATTGCGCGTCGACCACGTCGATGGACTGGCCGATCCGCGTGGCTATCTTGAGCAGTTACGCCAGGCCGCAGGCCCTGATTGCTACCTCACGGTCGAGAAGATCCTCGGTGAGAACGAGCAGTTACCGGATGCGTGGCCGGTCTCCGGCACCACCGGTTACGAATTTATGGCCGCGCTGTCGAACGTGCTGGTGGACGGTAATCACCTTGGTGCGCTGCGTAAGGCTTATCAGGCGGTGATTGGCAAAACGGTCGACATGAAGGCCGAACTGCGCGCCGCCAAACTCCTGATGGCCAATCGCAACTTCGCGGGCGAGTTTAACCGCCTGCTGCAACTGGCTCTCGGTATCGCCAGCCACGATGGCGCGCCACAGCCGGAAGCCAAACTGAAAAATGCGCTGCGCGAGCTGCTGGTGGCGTTTCCGGTCTACCGCACCTACGGCACGCCGCAGGGCCTGACGCCGGCCGATACCGCCCTGCTGCAACAGGTGGTGAGCCAGGTAAAAGCCAGCACCAGTGCACCGGATGAGCAGGCACTTGACCTGCTGGTCCGGATTCTGCGCGGCGACGTCGCAGCCGCTGCCGCTGAAGATGCCAGCCAGTTTCGCACCCGCTTTCAGCAGCTGACCGGGCCACTGATGGCGAAATCCGTTGAAGACACGCTGTTTTTCCGTCAGCACATGGCGCTGGCGTTAAACGAAGTCGGTGCCGAGCCGCTGGCGCGCCACTTTTCGCCGGATCAGTTCCACGCCGAAATGCAGGCACGACGTGAGCATCAGCCGGATGCGCTGTCGGGTACCTCAACCCACGATACCAAGCGCGGCGAAGACGCCCGCGCCCGCTTGTATACCCTGACCGAAGCGCCAGACCGCTGGGCAGAATGTGTCGCCCGCTGGCGGGAGATGAACCACGGGCAGGTGATCGCGCTGAAAGATGGTCCGGCACCGGAACCGGCGGTGGAGTGGATGCTGTATGAAGCGCTGGCCGGTGTCTGGCCGCCGTCCCTGCAGCCAGAGGACGCCGACGGTCTGGCGGCACTGGAAGCGCGCTTTGTGGTTTACGTCGAGAAAGCGCTGCGCGAAGCCAAATTACGCACCGACTGGGCAGACAATAACGATGCCTACGAACAGGCGGTACTCGACTATGCCCGTCATCTGCTGGCACCGGCCAATATCACCTTCCTGCGCGATTTCTGCTCCGCCCTGCGCCCATTTGTGCGTGCCGGACTGGTTAACAGCCTGACCCAGACGGTGGTGAAACTCACCGCGCCAGGCGTGCCGGACATTTACCAGGGCAGTGAAGCGCTGGACTTCAGCCTGGTCGATCCGGATAACCGGCGCGAGCCTGACTTTGCTGCACTGGCCGCAATGCTGGACCAGCCGCAGCATGACGAGGGCGACGGCCACTGGCTGCGCGGTCAGGTGAATCAGCAGGCCATTGCCCGCCTGCTGGCGGTGCGTCAGCAACATCCGTCGCTGTTCCGCCACGGTGACTATCTGCCGCTGCCGGTGCACGGTGAGCATCAGGATCGGCTGCTGGCATTTGCCCGTTGCGAACCGGATCAGGCATTGATTGTGGTGGTTCCGCGGCTGGTGCTGAGCAACCTGCCGGCGACGCTCGATCAGCCACCGGCAGACCGCTGGGCCGCTACCGCGATCGCCCTGCCGCCTTCACTCAGCCAGCGCCGCTACCGTGATGTACTGAGCGGGAAAGAGATTGCGCCTGGCGAACAGCTGCAACTGGATAGCATCGCATCAGGCTGGTGTGCAGTGCTGCTGGCACAGTGATCGTCCGCTTTCAGGACGTTTTTTTAACGCGTCAATCTGGTCATTGAATAACGAGGCATAAATGTCAAACAGTAAGCGTTTTGAAATCACGGCGGGCTACAGCCATCTGCTTGGGGCTAATTTTGATGGTCAGGGCGTTAACTTCGCTCTGTTCAGTGCGCATGCCGAGCGGGTGGAGCTGTGCCTTTATGATCCGAGTGGCAAGACTGAAATCGCCCGGCTGGAACTGCCGGAGTTTACCCATGAAGTGTGGCACGGCTACGTGCCAGGACTGCAACCGGGCGCGCTGTATGGCTATCGCGTCTACGGTCCTTACGACCCGGAAAATGGCCATCGTTTTAACCCGAATAAATTACTGCTCGATCCCTACGCCCGTGAACTGGCTGGCGATATTGAGTGGAATGAGGCGCACTTTGCCTATGACCTTTATCACGAAGACAAAGACCTGACCTTTGACAGCCGTGACAGCGCGCCGTTTACCCCAAAATGCCGGGTCATCGATCCGGATGAGTTCGACTGGCAGGACAAGAACCGTCCCAACGTGCCGTGGCCGAAGACGGTGATTTATGAAACCCACGTTAAGGGTTTCACCCAGCTCAATACGGCGCTGCCACCAGAACTGCGCGGCACCTTTGACGGCATGAGCCACAAATCTACCGTCGACTACATCAAAAGTCTGGGGATTACCTCGGTTGAGCTGTTGCCGGTGCACTGGTTCCCGGATGACCAGCATCTGCTGGACAAGGGGTTGAAAAACTTCTGGGGTTACAACACGCTGGGCTTCTTTGCGCCCGCCACGCGCTACTTTGGTCCGCGCGGTATTCAGGGCTTCCGTGACATGGTGCGGGCGTTTCACGATGCCGGTATCGAGGTGATCCTTGACGTGGTGTATAACCACACCGCCGAGGGCAACGAGCTGGGCCCAACGCTGTCGTTTAAAGGCATCGATAACTTCTCTTATTACCGTACCCTGCCCGATCAGCATCGTTACTACATCAACGATACCGGTACCGGCAACACGGTTAATACCTCGCATCCGCGGGTGCTGCAGATGGTAATGGATTCGCTGCGTTACTGGTCTGAATCGATGCATATCGACGGTTTCCGCTTCGATCTCGGCACCATTCTCGGCCGTGAGCCTGAAGGGTTCGATCCGCGCGGCGGCTTCTTTGACGCAGTGATGCAGGACCCGGTCCTGTCGCAGAAAAAACTGATTGGTGAGCCGTGGGATATTGGTCCGGGCGGCTATCAGGTTGGCGGCTTCCCGCCGGGCTGGGCGGAGTGGAACGACCAGTACCGCGACACGGTGCGCGATTACTGGAAAGGCAACAACGTCTCAACCGACTTTGCGGCTCGCCTGCTGGGTTCGGGCGATCTTTACGATCAGCGCGGCCGTCGTCCGTGGGCCAGCGTCAACTTCATCACTGCCCACGATGGCTTCACCCTCAACGATCTGGTGTCGTATAACGACAAGCACAACGATGACAATGGCGAGGATAACAACGACGGGCACAACGATAACCGCTCTTACAACTACGGAGCGGAAGGCCCGACCGATGATGAGAACATTAACGCGGTGCGCGAGCGTCAGAAACGCAACTTCCTCGCGACGATGATCTTCTCACATGGCACCCCGATGCTGCTGGCGGGTGACGAGTTTGGCCGGAGCCAGTTGGGCAACAACAACGGCTACTGTCAGGACAGTGAGATCTCCTGGGTGCACTGGGATAACCTGCCGGAATCCGCCGAGGCGCTGCGCGAATTTACCCGTCAGATCCTCAAGCTGCGTGCTGACCAGCCGCTGCTGCGGCGCGAAAACTGGCGCGACGGCATGGATATCAAGTGGTTCAACGCCGGTGGCGGTTTCCAGCAGGCGGAACAGTGGGATGAAGGTTCGACGCTGGGTGTCTATATCGGGCGACCGGATCTGCAGACTGAGGAAGGCATCTGGCACGACGTGCTGATGCTGTTCAATCCGTTTGAAGGCAACGTGCCGTTCCGTATTCCGCAGTTTGGTGAAGGTGGCTGGGTGCTGGAGCTGACCACCAGCGACACGGCGAAGCGCGGTCTGGTGATCACCAAAGAGAAAGATTTCGAGCTGGAGGGACGCAGCTTCGCCCTGTTCAGACGTCCCTAGCCGTTAAGCAAGGCAGCCAGGCGCAGCGCATTTCGCGCTGCGCTTGAGTTTCTGACCATGGCTGCCAGGCTTGACCGGTTATTAACACGCAATATTGATGCTGACAAGGAGGCATAATGTCGAGATTTACGCAGAAGGTTGTGGTTGTGACAGGTGCCGGTTCTGGTATTGGTGAAGCGGCGGCTAAACGCTTTGCTGAAGAAGGCGCATCGGTGGTGCTGGTGGGAAGAACCCGCGAAAAACTGGAAAAAACCCTGGCCGGGCTGGCTGCGGGCGATCATCTGGTCGCTGCCTGTGACGTCTCTGACGCTGACCAGGTGAAGCAACTGTCAGAAACGGTACAGGATAAATATGGCCGGGTTGACGTGCTGGTCAACAACGCCGGGGTGATCGTGCAGGGCCGGATCCATGAGGTCGAGCTTGATGACTGGAAAACGCTGATGAAAACCGACCTGGATGGGGTTTTCCATGGCGTACACTACTTCATGCCCGCCCTGCTGCGCAGCAAAGGTAACGTGGTGAACATCTCTTCCGTTTCCGGCTTAGGCGGCGACTGGGGCATGAGCATCTATAACGCCGCTAAAGGCGCCATCACTAACTTCACCCGTGCGCTGGCGATGGATTACGGTGCTGACGGCGTGCGGGTGAACGCCATCTGTCCGGGCTTCACCTTTACCGATTTGACTGAAGATATGAAAGATAACCCCGAACTGCTGGAGCGCTTTTACGACCGTATTCCGTTACGGCGCGCCGGGGAAGCGGACGATATTGCCCGCGCGATTGTCTTTATTGCCAGCGAGGATGCTGCTTATATTACCGGGGTCAACCTGCCGGTAGATGGCGGTATTACCGCGTCAAACGGTCAGCCAAAACAGGCTTAATGAGCTGACAGATATCCTGACGGAGATAATCAAAAGGGCAGCGTAAATACGCTGCCCTTTTTCTTTTATCACTGCAGCGCTTCACCGCGCTTTTTATTATCTGCAGGGTCCAGGCCGTCAATAATCAGCGACAGCGGGATTAATGTCTGGGTGTATGACGGGTTGGCGTAGCGGCACGCGCCGGCTTAATTGCCGTACTGCTGGTGGTCGGGCAGATAAAATTATTCAGGCAAACACTACACATGGTGGCATTAGCGTGATGTATTTTCGCAACGGTTAATGCCTGCTGACGGGTATAAAGCGAGCCTATAAACACGCGCTTATCGCTTTTTAACAGATTAACGCAACCTTCTTTGTGTAAAATCCATCCACCCATGGGACGTGGGCACAGATAATAATAACTGGCTTTGAGCATGGTATTCATCCTAATAGTTGCTGTATGTATCTTAAAAAAACCGACAAAATTCGTAAGGGCTTATGTTTTTATCTGAAGCTTTATTAAACTAACTGAGAGTTATGCTTAAAACCACTTTATTGTACCGGTTAAACTGACTTTGGGATTTAGCCGTTTTCAGACGCCTGAGTCGCTTTAGTCCTCCAGTAAGAGTTAATTCCCTCTATGCCCCACCGTCGCCAGTTTCATTCAGCATGCTAATGATTTTAATCGATAGTCACTGATAAAATAATCTTTTAAAATCAAACTATTAAAAACAACGACTCGTTCAGCAATGCAGTGGGAGAGATCAGTTTGATTAAATCAGCTGTGGTAAAAAGCGTGCCTCTGGCTGGTAATTATGAGCATTGATGAACTGAAGCAAAATCATCCAGTCATTCAACTGCTGGCCTTAATCAGACTCAGCGGCAGTGCCGTCTGGCTTAGCGGTTAATCAGTTAAGGCGGACGCGATAAATCCGTTCTCGCCTTGAAAAAGTAAAACGATCGGTTTACTTTTAAACTATGAAAAAAAGAAACGATATTATTCAGGCGGCCGAGCGCTTGTTCTATGCCAGCGGCTTTCACGCCACCAGTACCGACCAGATATGCCGCGCGGCAGGTGTCTCGACGCGCACGCTTTATCATCACTTTAGTTCGCGGGAAGCGCTGACCGCTGCGGTGATGGATGCCCGTGAGCAGCGTTTTATGGCGGACCTGTGGATGCCACAACAGCCTGAAGCGATTGCCCGTCTGTTTCAGGTTCTGGGCGAGTGGACACAGGCGAACGGGGCAAAAGGCTGCTTTTTTCTTAAAGCCTGGGGCGAGTATGCCGAGCGGGATGCGGCGCTGGCTGCCCAGGCGCTGGCCTTTCGCGCCACGCTGCGTCGTTACATTAGCGACTGCGTCACCGTCGCGCGGGGAGAAGAACAGCCGCTGTTGAGCGACGCCATCTGGATGCTGTTTGAAGGTGCAATTACCTCGGCGCTGGTGATCGGTCCCGCCGCGGCTCAGCAGGCCGGTACGGTCGCCAGTCAGCTGCTGCAACAGCACGGTGCAGCGCAATGAGATCGCCGGGCGCGCTGGCGCTGACCGGATTTAGCCTGATTGCGGTGACCTATGGCATGGCGAGATTTTCATGGGGGCTGATGCTGCCGGCTATTTCGGCTGATATTCCGTTCAGCCCGCAGCTGGCGGGCCTGCTCTCCGCCTGCAGCTTTGTCGCTTACTGCCTGACTATTCTGGCCGCCGCCTCGCTGGCGCAGCGGTTTGGCGCGCGTCGCGTCGCGCTGCTGGCGTCACTCTGCGCGGCGAGCGGTCTGGTACTGCTCGCCTGTGCCACTTCGCCGCTGTGGCTGGCGGCGGGCCTGTTTATCGCCGGCCTGAGTTCCGGCCTGGCGTCTCCGGCGCTGGCCGCCGCCGTCAGTCAGCGGCTGAGCGCCGCCCGGCAGTCGCCGGTTAATACCCTGATTAATGCGGGCACCAGCGCCGGAATTATCCTGACGGTGCCCATACTGAACATTTTACCGGGTGGCTGGCTGGCGGGCCGCCTGCCTGCTGTTCGCGCTGCTGGCGCTGAGCTGTATCGTGCCGGTGATGCGGGTTTTACCCGGTGACACTGAAGTCGATCACCGTTGCCGCCAGCCGTGGCATCAGCAACTGTTTCGCCGTTCAATGGCGCGCCTGATCGCCATCGCCTTCGTTTCCGGCCTGACGAGCGCCGCCTGGTGGAGCTTTGGCTCCGCCCTGCTGCGGCAGCATGTCGGCCTCGATCCCGCTGCCACCAGCCAGCTGTGGCTGGTGGCAGGCGGTGCGGGGATTGCCGGCGCGGCGACCGGACCGGTCGCGGCCCGCATCGGCATGAACGCCGTTTACCGGCTGTCACTGTTGGGCATGGCGCTGCCGCTGCTGATGGTCGCCTTCAGCCACGGTTATTCAGCAGGCTTGCTGATTGCGGTGGCCTGCTGCGGTGCAGGTTATGTCACGCTGTCAGGCGTGCTGCTGGTATGGGGCGCGCAGGCGACCGAAGAAACGCCGGCTACCGGCGTCGGTATCCTGTTTTTCATGCTGGCTGTCGGTCAGGTGATTGGATCGCTGCTGTTTGGTCAACTCTACGCCGCGGCGGGTGCCGTTATTGCCCTGCTGCTGTTTGCCGCCAGCGCGTTACTGCTGCTATTTTTTGCCCCGCAAGAAGCCGCACGGTGTGAGAGCAAAAAAAAACCCGCACGCTGCGGGTAAAAGTTCGTTACAGAGAAACTCTGTTCTGTTTCGGCAGCACGTCTGGGGCGAAGTTCATTTTTTCTCAGCCGACTCTTTTAAACCAGCCGGCTATTTATGCCGCTGGCAGTATCAGCGGCGAATAAACTCGCTCTGCGTCGGAAGGACTATTACGGCTGGGCAGGCTGACAGGTCAGATAACACGAATATTTTTAATTCTCGGATTTATCGTCTGGTTTAACAGGTCCTGTTCCGGCCCAAGATAATAAGGCACGGCGCACTGCTTGCCATCTTTGGTGAAAATAACCTGATTGTCATGCAGAAACAGCGCAGTGAAATGGCCTAATACCACACCATTTAATTCAAAGCAGTGTTTTCTTGCTTCACGAAGCCCCTGCTTACTATTAAGAAAATCAACAAATCGCATCACGCTGCGTCTCCCCTGGCGAATTTCATCCGCTCTGCTTTTTTATTAAACAGAGACCCGGCGAAGGATAATAGCCGTAAGCGCAGCGCGGATCATTAAAGTCGCGCGGTTTTCAGAATAGGCTTAATGGCGAATAATCAGCCGGACTGAACAGAGCAAATAATCTCAGTCCTGCCCGCTTAACAGTGCTGGCGGGGTCATCATAGGAAATACTTATGCTTCGGTCTGCGCATATTGCGCCGGGAAAGCGCGCGCCTTATGGTGGTTTTCACTGAGCGCACCCGGGACAGAATAGCGAAGAGGCAGGAGATGGAAATTTTTGAGGCGGATGAGCGTCATATTGCGGCGATTCAGCAGATTTATGCCTGGCATGTGCTTAACGGTACCGGTTCCTTTGAAACCGTGCCGCCGGATGAGGCGGAGATCGGTGAGCGTCTGAACAAGATTAAACAGGCGGGCCTGCCGTGGTTTATTGCCGTCGGTGACGGCGCAGTTCTCGGCTTTTGCTATCTGGCGCCCTATCGTCCGCGCCACGCCTACCGTTATACCCTCGAAGACTCAATTTATATCGATCCGCAGTTTCGTCAGCGCGGCGTCGGCTCGCGTTTGCTGCGCCATGCCATTAGCTGGGCAGAACAGGCGGGATACCGACAGTTGATTGCCAACGTCGGTGATAGCGATAACCGCGCGTCGGTCGCACTGCACTGTGCGGCAGGCTTTGAAATGGTCGGCACACTCAGGTCGGTCGGCTTCAAACATGGCCGCTGGCTTGATACCGTTTTCCTGCAGCGCGCACTCGGCGTGGCTGATTCGGTGCTGCCCGCCGACGGCTAAATCACGGCGGGAATAATAAAGGCAGCCAGGCCTCGTTCACCGCTGATAAAGCTTCTGGTAATGTGTGCGGACAAAAGCAAAAAATCCGGAAGCCTTTATGTTGTCGACAATCATTTACCGCAGCCATATCGCCGGGCATGTTCCGGTTAAATCACTGTTTGATTTGGCGGTAAAAGCTAACAAGATCAATGAATCATCCAGCATTACCGGCATCCTGCTGTTTAATGGCACCCACTTTTTTCAGGTGCTGGAAGGCCCGGAACAGGCGGTAAAGGCGATATACAGCCGGATTTGTCAGGCCCCGCGTCATCATAATCTGGTGGAACTAATGCGCGATTATGCGCCATTACGCCGGTTCGGCAATGTCGGCATGGAGCTGTTCGACCTGCGACAACATGACAAAGAGACGGTGCTGGAGGCAGTGCTGGCAAAATGCACCACCAAATTCCAGCTCACCTATGCCGATCGCGGCCTGCAGTTCCTGCGGACCTTTGTCGAAGCCCGCGAAAAAGAGAACTATTTCGAGATCCCTGACGCCAGCAGCTGGACCTTTATCCACGATGAATCCGCCGGGCGCGACGGTGAAGCGGCGCTGCTGGTCTCTGATGAGGTCAGTTTTGCCTTTCAGCCGATTGTCGATCCCTTCGCCTGTGAGATTGTGTCGCTGGAAGCGTTGCTGCGCGGCCCGCAGGGTGAACTGCCGCTCGACTATTTCTCCCGACTGTCACGCGACGAGATTTATCTCACCGATATCCGATCTAAAAAGATCGCCTTTGCTCAGGCAAAGCAGCTGGGCATTGAAGGCCTGACGCTGTCGATTAATCTGTTGCCGATGTCGCTGGTCGAGGTGCCTGACGCGGTGCCGTTCCTGCTGAATGAGATTGCAGCGCAGGGGCTGGTACCTGAGCAGATCATGGTAGAATTTACGGAAAACGAAGTAATCTCACGGCTTGATGAGTTCGAAGCCGCGATCAAGCAGTTAAAAGCAGCCGGTATCAGCCTGGCGCTTGATGATTTCGGTGCCGGTTTTGCCGGCCTGTCGCTACTGACCCGGATCCAGCCCGATAAGATTAAGATCGACCGCAACATCATCAGTGGCGTACATAAGAGCGGCCCGAAACAGGCGATCATTCACGCCATTCTGAAATGCTGCTCCTCACTGGAAATCTCGGTTATTGCGGAAGGGATTGAACAGCCAGAAGAGTGGATGTGGCTGGAAGCGGCGGGTGTTTCGCAGTTCCAGGGCTTTCTGTTCGCGAAAGCTAAACTCAATGGCATCGCGCCGGTTGCCTGGCCCGAACTGAGCCAGAGCTGAAACCACAACCAAAGCCAGCGCTAAACAGAGTCTCGCGCCCTGCGATTTAGACGAATCTGATCTCCCCCGCCTTGCCGGATCGCCCTGGTGCTGCTAAAAAATAAGCAGCACCGGGTGATGATCTTCATCTCACTGTCATCTCACCGCTGCACAGTCAGCTATTATTATTTCGTTATTATCATCGATGTTTAGCAGTCAGATGTTCAGTGTTTAGGCCGACGCAGCGCGCCATGCTTGCGACGTGACTCCCAGGGACAGCATTTGAGGAACTGAATGAAGCAAATCATCCGCGGTGATAAAGAACCCGCCCATATCCTGGCCGCGACTCGCGCGCTTGAAGCGCACTACTCGCGCTACGGTGAAGGCAACAAATACCATCCCATCATCTATTCCATCGCCTATCGCAGCCGGTTTTACCAGGTTGAAGTCATTACCCGCCGTGAAACCATGGTCGCTACGGTGATTACCGGGGTGCGCAATCTGACCCATCTTTCTGGCGCAGCCTGATACCGACCGATCCCGTCAAAAATCACAGGGGCCCCCGGCCCCTGTTTCATTCGTTCCCGCCTCAGCGGCGGTAAAGCGCATTAGCCGGATAAATCGCACCAAGCACGCTCTTTTCGCGCGCGCCTGTCACGGCTGGCAGGTTGCCCGGCAAGCCGGAAAGCGTGCGAAAGGCCAGCCAGGCGAACGCCAGCGCTTCCATATCATCGCCACTGATGCCCGCAGCATCGGTGGTGGTCACTTCCGTGCCCGGCAGATGCGTCGCCAGACGCGCCATCAGCAACGGATTGCGGCTGCCCCCGCCACACACCAGCAGGCGATCGCAGCCATCGTTGAGCTGCACCTGCTGAGTGATGGTGATGGCGGTGAGTTCCACCAGAGTCGCCTGCACGTCCTGCGGTGCCAGTCCCGGGAAATGGCGCAGATGCTGCTCCAGCCAGCCGAGATTAAAATGTTCACGGCCGGTGCTTTTCGGCGGCGGCAGCGCAAACCATGGCTCACGCAGCAGTGCCTCCAGCAGCGCCGGGATCAGCGTGCCGCTGCGTGCCCACTGGGCATCTTTGTCGTAGGCTTTGCCCTGATTGCGCCAGATCCACGCATCCAGCAGCATGTTGCCCGGTCCGGTGTCAAAACCGCGCACCGGCTGACCCGGAAACAGCAGCGAGAGGTTGGCAATGCCGCCGATGTTCAGCACCATGCGACGCTCCGTGGCATCCATTAAGAGCGCCTGGTGGAAGGCCGGTACCAGCGGTGCACCCTGCCCGCCGAGCGCCATATCGCGGCGGCGGAAATCCCCGACCACGGTAATGCCGGTCGCCGCGACAATCTGGTTATTATCGCCAATCTGCAGGGTGTTCGGGGCGTCGCTTTGCGGCTCATGCCAGACGGTTTGCCCGTGACAGCCGATCGCTACCACGTCGCTCGCCTCCAGCGATTCGCGTTTCATGAGCGTCAGCACCGCCTCAGCAAACAGCTGGCCCAGACGGGTATCCAGCTGGCCCAGCTGTGAGAGCGTCAGGCTCTGGCCCTGGCAAACCGCCAGAATAGCCTGACGTAACTCGGGTGGCATCGGATGGCAATAGCTGGCCTGCTGCGCCACCAGATTCTCATCAATCGCCGCCAGTACCACATCCACCCCATCCAGGCTGGTACCTGACATCACACCAATATAACGTCCTGATTTCATAGCCATTGATTTTTCCCCGCTGGGTGTGCGATTCATCTGTGATTAGCCTGACAAATTACGTGGGCTAATTCTATGATTAATTTGTTTTTTTCTCAGAGATAGCGCACAGATAACGCAATGGGACACTTTTTTTTCTGCCGATTGAATTATTGTTAACCTTGCGCAGTCTATGCTTCGTCCCACCGTGTTTTATTCGGACAAGGATTAATTTGCCAGGTTTGTGTCTTATACTGTGTGCAGGATATCGCGATAAACGTGGCGCCTTCTCGACTAAAGGAGTTTCAAATGATTAAGCGTGTAGTTGTGGTCGCTTTGACCGGTATGATGCTGGCAGGTTGTAGCAACACGAGTACGCTGTCGGGTGATACCTACAGCGCCAGTGAAGCTAAACAGGTGCAGAGCGTCTCTTACGGCACACTAGTCTCGGTTCGTCCGGTGAAAATTCAGGGCGGTGATGAGAGTAATGTGATTGGCGCTATCGGCGGTGCCGTGCTCGGTGGCTTCCTGGGTAATACCATTGGCGGTGGCAGCGGCCGGAGCCTGGCAACAGCCGGCGGTGCAGTACTGGGCGGCGTTGCCGGTCAGGGCGTACAGGGCGCAGTGAACAAAACTGATGGTGTCGAGCTGGAAATCCGTAAGGATGATGGCAACACTATCATGGTAGTGCAGAAGCAAGCCGCAACGCGCTACTCTGTGGGTCAGCGTGTCGTGATGGCGTCGAATGGCAGCCAGGTGACAGTTTCACCTCGCTAATCTGCATGATGCAGAAAAAACCGACGCCTGGGCGTCGGTTTTTTTATTTCTCGCGATGCTGTAATTCGAGAATGTTTTTTTCAAGCCGGGCAATCAGCGTCACCATCTGATTGATCTCTTCACGGCTGATGCCAGATAAGATGTCATCCCGCGTAGCATCAATCACGCTCTCAACCTGTGCGATAATCGGCTCCGCCTGTTGCGTCAGCTTGATGCGCTTGGCGCGACGATCGTTGGCGCAGGTCGAACGGGTAATCAGTCCCTTCTCCTCCAGCTGGTCCAGCGTACGCACCAGTGAAGGTTGTTCGATACCGATGGCTTTGGCTAACTGAATCTGTGACTGCTCTGGCGGCAGTTGATGAATATTGTGCAGCGTTACCCAGTGAGTCTGAGTCAGCTCAAGCGGTTTTAATCGCTGATCAATCAACGCGCGCCAGATGCGCACCAGTCGAGATAAATCCGTTCCGAGGGGCGTATCCATTTCATCTCCTTATAATTAGCTTGCTAGCTATCAAGCCAGATTTTACACTATTCTGCGAGTTTACAGGACAAATTACAAATCCCGGGCCAGCGCGCCGTTGCGCGGCATCCCCTTCAGACTGCCGCTCGGGTTACTTAAGGATATTGAAACGTGCTCACCAACGTCTTCTCCAGTGCCAAACCGCTGACTGATCTGGTGGTAGGCGCCTCGCTGTTTTTCCCGCCGATCTTCAAAGCGGTGATACTCGGCTTCCTGGTCTGGCTGCTGATTCACCCGCTGGTGCGCGGCTGGATCTATTCTGGTGATATCTGGCATCCCACCTTGTTTGATCTCTCCCTGTTTGTGCTGTGCGTTACCGCTGCACTCTGGCTCATCGGTCACGGATAATCGTATGAAATTCAACGCGGTAAAATACTTTTCAACCCTGATTGTGTTTGCGCTGGCGCTGCTGGCCGCCGGCTGGATGTGGAACTACTATATGCAGTCGCCCTGGACCCGCGACGGCAAAGTGCGCGCCGAACTGGTCGATATTACGCCTCAGGTCTCCGGCCGCATTACGCAACTGCAGGTGAAAGACAATCAGTTCGTTCACCGCGGTCAGCTATTGCTGACGCTCGATCCGGTGCCGTGGCAGATTGCGCTCGACAACGCCGATGCCCAGCTCAGCAAAGCGCAGGCCGATCTGGCCCGGGCGCAACACGAATTTAACCGGCGTAGCCGCCTGCCGCGCAATGTGATCTCAGCCGAAGATCTCGATGCCGCACGGCTGGCAGCCAATGCCGCCGCGGCCAGCGCCAAAGCCGCCCAGTCAGAGCTGGATCGGGCGCGCTGGAATCTGCAACAGACCACTATCACCGCGCCGACTGACGGCTGGATCACCAATCTCACCCTGCGGCCCGGCAACTATGCCACCGCGGGCAGCCCGCTGTTTGCGCTGGTGGATAGCCACTCTTATTACGTGGTGGGCTATTTCGAAGAAACCAAACTGCGCCACATTCGTCCGGGTGCGGCGGCCCAGGTGGTGCTGTATAGCAATGGCGCACGGCTCCAGGGTCAGGTCGACAGTATTGGTCGCGCCATCTACGACCAGAGTATTGAGACGGACAGCGGCCTGGTGCCGGACGTCAAACCCAACGTGCCCTGGGTACGGCTGGCGCAACGGGTGCCGGTGCGGATTCATCTCGATCCGCTGCCAGCGGATGTGCCACTGGTGGCGGGAACCACCTGCACTATCACTATTCAGCCATGAATTTTCAGTGGCTGGCGTGGGATCAGTTGCCGTGGATTAAGGCTAACGCTAATCAGTGGCGCTATGCATTGCGCAACGCCATTGCTATGTGTCTGGCGCTCAGCATCGCCTATGGACTGGATCTGGATGAGCCTTACTGGGCGATGACCTCAGCGGCGGTGATCAGCTTTCCTACCGTCGGCGGTGCCATCAGTAAGAGCCTGGGACGGATTGCTGGCAGCCTGCTTGGGGCCAGCGCCGCCCTGCTGATCGCCGGGCATACCCTGAATGAACCCTGGCTGTTTACCTTTGCGATTGCTGGCTGGCTGGGGTTGTGTACCGGCGTCGCCAATCATTATCAGAACAACGTCGCCTACGCCTTTTCGCTCGCTGGTTATACCGCCGCCATTATCGCCTTCAGCAGCGTTAACATTACCGATATCACCGATTTGTGGACCATTGCCCAGGCGCGGGTTTGTGAAGTGATATCCGGTATTTTATGTGCCGGCTTTATGATGATGGTGCTGCCGAGCACCTCGGATGGCGAGACCTTAATCACCTCGCTGAAGCAGATGCATGCGCGGCTGCTGGAACATGCGGTTTTGCTGCTGCAGCCGTCGGTCAGCGATAACATTCGTACCGCGCACGAGAACGTTATCAGCCAGATTCTGACCATGAACCTGCTGCGGATTCAGGCGTTCTGGAGTCACTACCGCTTTCGCCGGCAAAACAACGTGCTCAACTATGTGCTGCACCAGCAGTTGCGGCTTACCAGCGTGCTTTCCAGTCTGCGCCGCATGTTGCTGAACTGGCCCGACGCGCCCGATGCGCTGTTTGCTGCGCTGCAACAGCTGCTGGCGGAGCTGGGTAAACCGGAATGTGATAAATACCGGCTGGCGCGCATCCTGCGTAGCGTCACGCCGGCTGCTGATGGCGACTATCGCCAACGCGCCTTCTGTCAGCGGCTGCGCTACTTCTGCTGGATGTATCTCAACGTGCTGCGCTGGATCAGGCTGCTGGATCGGGCCGACGCCGATACCCGCTTCCAGCCGCCACCGGTTCCCGCACTGGCGCGCGATAGCGACAGCGCCGAAGCGGGCTGGAGTGCGCTGCGCACCTTTAGCGTCATCGTGCTCGGCTGCGCGTTCTGGATCAATACCCAATGGTCCTCCGGCGCAGCGGCGCTGACCTTAACCGCCATCGCCTGCGTGCTGTATGCCTCTTCGCCTTCACCGGGCGGCAGCGTTACCCTGCTGCTGAAAACCCTGCTCTGGCTGTTTGCATTCAGCTTTGTCATGAAGTTCGGTCTGATGGTGCAGATCAGTCAGCTGTGGCAGTTTTTGCTGCTGCTGTTCCCGCTGCTGGTGACGCTACAGCTGTTCAAGCTACAGCAAAAGCAGCGGGCGGGAATGTGGGGGCAATTTATCGTGTTTATGGGCTCGTTCATCGCCGTCACTAACCCGCCGACCTGGGATTATCAGGACTTCTTTAACGATAATATCGCCAAAGTATGCGGGGTGTTGCTGGCCTGGCTGGCGTTTCAGGTGCTGCGCCCCAGTTCAGATGCCCGTCGCAGCCGGCGTCATATCCGGGCGCTGCGGCTGGCGTTTCTCGACCAGCTCAGACGGCGTCCACGGCTGAGTGAAAGCCGGTTTGAATCGCAGATTTATCATCGCATCAGCCAGCTCAGTCACAGCCGGGATGAGCAGGCGCGCGTCTGGTTATTGCGCTGGGGAGTGGTGTTACTTAACTGCTCGCATATCGTCTGGCAGTTACGGCAGTGGCAGGCGGACTCCGCCACGCTGATGGAGGTGCGCGACAGCAGTCTGCAGAATTTACAGCGGATTATCAGCAGTCGCGGCGTGCAGCACAGTTCGCTGGACCAGATCCTGACGGAGCTGGAGAGGATGATCGCCACATTGCTGGCGCTGGGCAGTAATGAGGCCAGTGAACTGGCCGGTATTATCTGGCGGCTGCGCTGTTCGCTGGCCCAGTTGCAACAGGCGGTACCCGGCTGATTACTGGCAGTATTGCTGCTGTTGCCGGTTAAAGTCATCCTGTAACTGTTGCAGCGTTTTATGGCCCTCAAAGCGGGTTTTATCCACCTCGGTCATCGGTTCGATCACCAGCGCTTTTTCATCCGGCGAGAAGATAAAACGGCGGGTCAGTTCAGTGCCGGTAAAACTTTTACCCTGAATGCTGCCACAGACCATCGTCATGGTGCGCCGGGATATGGTGGTTTCAATGAAATTGGTCTCGGTGGCGCTGCGGAACACCTGCTCACAGCCCTTCGCTTCCAGCTTCCGCACCGTATTGCGGCTCAGCCATTCACGCCCTTTAGCGATATTTTCACAGGTGCTGCGCATCGGGCTGGTATCAATCGTGCGCTGTAGCTCACGCCCGGTTTCCGTCACCAACTGTGTATCGTTGGGTTTATCGCACCCCACCAGCAGTAAGCACAGCAGTAATGCGCCCTTGAATTTCATACTCCTGCTCCTTGACCCTTCGCGCTTTCTTACCTGAATCAATATCATAGGGGGGAAATCTGCGGGATGGTACAACAATTCATAAACAGGCGGGAAGAAAAGCGGGCGGCAGGCTTTCACCGCCCCAAAACTCAGATAACACCGCAGGCAAAGCGCGCGCCGCCGCCGCCCAGCGGTTGAGGATGATCGGCATGGTTATCGCCGCCGACATGCACCATTAGCGCTTTCCCCTTAATCTCGCTCAGTGATTTGAGGCGCGGTGCCAGTACCGGGTAGCCGGCGTTGCCTTTGTCATCGATATACAGCGCCGGCAGATCGCCAGCATGTCCGTCGGCATAGGGACCGAGATGTTTGCCGCTGTTGGCCGGATCAAAATGTCCTCCTGCCGCACCGGCCGCCACCACTTTCCCCTGTGATTCACCCGGCTCACAGCTGCCCTTCGCATGCACATGGAAACCGTGAATGCCCGGCTGCAGCCCTTTCAGGTCCGGGGTGAACTGTAAGCCATACTGCGTCTCTTCAATCGTCACGCTACCGAGCGATTTGCCAATCCCCTCCGCCGTAACCTGATGGAGGGTAACCTGCTCGCTGGCCGCCGAGGCCGCACCGCAGGCAAGAAGGGCTGATAGCGCAACTGCTTTGAGTTTCATTGTGACTCCTTTGAGGTACCAGGGTAAGGCATAAGCCTGGTACCGGTTGCGCTATTCTGCCGAAGATTGACGCAGTTTTACGCTTCAGGGCACATCAAAGCCTAACGCCGCCTTACGGATGCGGAACCATTGCTGACGCGTCAGCGATAAGTTTACCGCCGCCGCCGCTTCGCTGACGCGCGCCGTTTTACCTGAACCAATAATCGGCAGCGGTTTACTCGGCAGCATCATTATCCACGCATACACCACCTGCTCGAGGCTGCTGGCACCGGTTTCCTGACGAATGACCTCCAGCTCGTCACGCAGCGGCTGATAATGAGGATCGTTAAACAGCCGGCCACCGCCAAGACAGGACCAGGCCATCGGCCGGAAACGTAACTGCTGGCACTGATCCAGCGTGCCATCCAGCAGCAGATTTTGTTGTACCGGCGAGATCTCCAGCTGATTAGTGACCAGCGAAAACGGCAGACGTGACTGCAGCAGCGCAAACTGTGCCGGGGTGAAGTTGGACACGCCGACGTGCAGCACTTTTCCGCTCTGGTGCAGAGACATAAAGGCTTCGGCGACTTCATCGGCATCCATCAGCGGATCGGGACGGTGGATCAGCAGCAGGTCGAGGCGATCGGTACCAAAGTGGCGCAGTGAATTTTCAGCACTTTGCAGGATATGGGCTTTACCGGTGTTGTAATGACCGATCTGATGCTCAGGGCGGGCGCGGGTAGCAATGCCGCATTTGGTGACGATCTGGAGGCGCTCACGCAGGCCCGGTGCCAGCTTCAGCGCCTCGCCAAATGCGGCTTCGCACTGATAATCGCCGTAGATATCCGCGTGGTCGACGGTGGTAATGCCGAGGCTCAGATGGTGTTCAATAAACGCCACCCGCTGTTGCGGCGACATGCCCCACTCCATCAGCCGCCAGTAACCCATAATCAACGGTGAAAAAACCGGACCCTGCGACGCGATGGCTTGCGGTTGTAACATAACGATCTCCCTGTGGCACGATGGCTGCAATAAATGTGTCAGAGAGTATAACGGAAAGCGAGAGACCGTCAGAACAAGCTCGGCTGATGTGGATCAAGCGGCTCCTCTTTATTCTGTTGCCGCTGCAGGCGCAGACGACGCTGATAACAGAGACGCAACACCTCACGCTTTTGCGAATCGCTAAAGCGCATCCAGTTGAACCGCTCATCACGGCTGCGTAAACATCCCAGACAATAGCCGCGGGCATCGCTCTGGCAGATGCCACGACAGGGACTGGGAACCGGGAAAAATTCAAGCTGCTCGGCCACCACGACTCCGGATTGAGAGAGTGAAACAGTCTATTGAAGAGATCTTAGCCGGTTTGTGCAACAAATAAGCATAAACTCACCCAATTTCTCTTTAATAACCCCAATACACTGAACACTCTGTGCCAAATGGGAGCGACTGGCATTGCATTAGACCGACTGGTCTACTAACCTGATGGCCATGAACAAGACGCAACAACGCAATGAAACCCGCGAACACCTGCTCCGCATCGGTGAGCAGATCTGTCTGCAACGCGGTTTTACCGGAATGGGCCTCAGCGAACTGCTGACCCAGGCGGAAGTGCCGAAAGGCTCTTTCTACTATTACTTCCGTTCCAAAGAGACCTTTGGCGTGGCGTTGCTGGAGCGCTATTTTGCGCGATTCCTGCAGGATGTTGAGTTACAGCTGAATCAGCCCGACGGTACGCCGCGCGAGCGTCTGCTTAACCATTTCCGGGCGGCAGAGCAGCTGTTCACTCAGCAGGGGCACATCGTGGGTTGTCTCGGCGTGAAGGTTTCCGCTGAGGTCTGCGATCTCTCTGAACCGATGCGCGATGCGCTGCAACAGGGTGCGGCAAAAATTACTGCCCTCTATGCGCGCACGCTGAGCGCCGCTGCGCAGCAGGAGTCGCTGTCGTTACCGCACCCTCCGGAACAGATGGCTGAGTTGCTGTCACTGCTGTGGCTGGGTGCCAGTTTACAGAGCAAGATTTCCCGCGAGCCGCAGCCGCTGCGTCTGGCATTACGTACCATCGAACAGTGGCTGAAAATCCACTGATTTTTAAAAAGAGTGTTTGTAGACGACTGGTCTACTAATCAGGAGCTAATATGGCGAGTACCCAGCTGTTTCGTCCGCTGAAAGTCGGCGCGATTACCGTGCCAAACCGCGTTTTTATGGCGCCGTTGACCCGTCTGCGCAGTATTGAGCCAGGCGATATTCCTACCCCGATGATGGGCGAATATTACCGCCAGCGCGCCAGTGCCGGTTTGATCATTACCGAAGCCACCCAGGTCTCTTTCCAGGCGAAAGGCTATGCTGGTGCACCAGGCTTGCATACTCAACCGCAGATTGCGGCGTGGAAAGCGATTAACGAAGGCGTTCATCAGGCTGGCGGACACACTGCCGTGCAGCTGTGGCACACCGGCCGCATCTCACATAACAGCGTGCAGCCAGACGGTAAAGCACCGGTTGCGCCCTCCGCTATCGCCGCTGGCACCCGCACCTCGCTGCGTGCCGCTGACGGCAGCGTTTATCGCGAAGACACCTCGTTGCCACGTGAACTGACAGTGGCCGAAATTCAGCAGATCGTGGTCGATTTCGGTCAGGCGGCAGCCAATGCCCGTGAAGCTGATTTCGACCTGCTGGAACTGCACTCGGCGCACGGTTATCTGATCCATCAGTTCCTCGCACCGGGCTCTAACCAGCGTACCGACGAATATGGCGGCAGCATTGAAAAACGTGGCCGTTTTGCACTGGAAGTGGTTGATGCCGTGATCGCTAACTGGTCAGCCGACCGGATTGGTATCCGCGTATCGCCGATCGGCAGCTTCCAGAATCTGGATAACGGTCCGGATGAAGAAGAAGCGGCGCTGTGGTACATCGGTGAACTGGCGAAGCGCAATATCGCCTATCTGCACCTCTCCGAGCCTGACTGGGCCGGCGGTAAGCCATACAGCGACGCGTTCCGTGAGAAAGTTCGTAACCTGTTCCCTGGCGCAATCATCGGCGCGGGTGCCTACACCGTTGAGAAAGCGGACGACCTGATTGCGCGTGGTCTGATCGACGCGGTCGCGTTTGGTCGCGATTACATCGCCAACCCGGATCTGGTGGAGCGCCTGCAGCAGGATGCGCCACTCAACCCGCAGCGTCCGGAGAGCTTCTACGGCGGCGGTGCTGAAGGCTATATCGATTACCCAACGCTGTAAGAGAGCGGGCTGCCATCCGGGATGATGGCAGCCATTATTCATTGGCGATTTTGATCGCTATACTTAGCGCTTGTGTCATCCGGCGATGGCGTTTTGATTATTAAAGAGGATGTTATGCGTTTACTTCATACCATGCTGCGCGTTGGCGATCTGCAACGCTCAATCGACTTCTATACTCGCGTGCTGGGCATGCGCGTGCTGCGTCAGAGTGAAAATACCGAATATAAGTATACGCTGGCGTTTGTTGGCTATACCGAAGAGAGCGAAGGCGCAGTGATCGAACTGACCTACAACTGGGGCGTTGATAAGTATGACCTCGGTAACGCTTACGGTCACATCGCGCTGGGCGTCGACGACGTTGCTGCAGCCTGCGAACGTATCCGTAACGATGGCGGCAACGTTACTCGTGAAGCGGGTCCAGTGAAAGGTGGCTCAACCATCATCGCCTTTGTTGAAGATCCCGATGGTTATAAAATCGAACTGATCGAGAACAAACACGCCGGTCACGGCCTGGGCAACTAAGCCTGCTCTTCAGCCTGCCCTGTCGGGTGGGCTGACCTCTTCTGCTCCTCTTCATCTGCTGCACCCGGGCCAGATTTTTGCCATAATGCGCGCTGCCCTTTTTCTGCAATGAGATCCTGATGTCTGAATCGAATTCCCCCAATGCACTCAATCAACGTTTCCGTGGCTTCTATCCGGTGGTCATCGACGTCGAAACCGCCGGCTTCAACGCGCAGACTGACGCGCTGCTGGAGATTGCCGCTACCACGCTGAAAATGGATGATGAGGGCTGGATCCATCTCGACCAGACGCTGCATTTTCACGTTGAACCGTTTGTTGGATCGCTACTGCATCCTGAAGCGCTGGCGTTCACCGGTATCGATCCCAGCAATCCGCTGCGCGGCGCAGTGAGTGAATATGAGGCGCTGCACGCCATCTTTAAGATGGTGCGTAAAGGCATTAAGGATACCGGCTGCAATCGCGCCATTATGGTCGCGCATAATGCGACGTTTGATCTGAACTTCATGAACGCGGCCGCCGAGCGTGCCAGTCTGAAGCGCAATCCTTTCCACCCGTTTGCCACCTTTGATACCGCGGCGCTGAGCGGACTGGTGCTCGGACAGACCGTGCTGGCGAAGGCGTGTAAAGCCGCGGGTATGGCGTTTGACAGCACCCAGGCACACTCGGCGCTGTATGATACTCAGCAGACCGCTATTTTGTTCTGTGAACTGGTGAATCGCTGGAAACGGCTGGGTGGCTGGCCCCTGCCCTTCGCCGAAGGCGAAGCAGCCGCGAGCGCTGACTGAAGAATCTGCAATGAAAAAGGCCGACGCGATGTCGGCCTTTTTGTTTTATTCCGCTTCTTTAAACTTCTCTGCGGTCTCTTTAATCAGCGACTGCAGTTCACCGCGCTGGAACATCTCGACGATGATGTCACATCCGCCGACCAGTTCGCCATCAATCCACAGCTGCGGGAAGGTTGGCCAGTTGGCATATTTCGGCAGCTCTGCACGAATGTCTGGGTTCTGCAGAATATCCACGTAAGCAAAACGCTCACCGCAGGCTGACAGCGCCTGTACCGCCTGCGCAGAGAAACCGCAGCTTGGCAGTTTCGGGGAACCTTTCATGTACAGCAGGATCGGGTTTTCTGCGATCTGGCGCTGAATTTTTTCTACAGTACTCATAATTGCCTTCCTTAATTCGTCACTTCGTGTTTGTTTATTGTAGCGACTTCGCACCAGGACTGAAAACGAGATTTTGGGGGTTGCCCGATTAAATCGCCATGTTTGTTAAGTCCTCTTTTCGGCCCTGTTAACTCCCGATTATTAACTACAAGTAACATATTAATAATTTGCAATAGTTTTGTAGATATAAGACGCTGAAAATGCTCATTTTCAGCGCAAACGGGCGAGGCCGAAAGATTAATAAAAAAAGGCGTTACGGTTTTCAGGTGAACTGGACTAGAATGGCTTCGGCGCTGATCCTGGATCAGATTTTTCCCAACTTTGTCGCGGTGCGTAGTGGCCCTGACAACTTAACTAAAACCGGACTATGCGTTTAATCATTACGCTTTTCATCCTTGCCTTTGCGCAACTGTTCTTCAACATCGCTTCTGCTTCCCCGCAGGCGCCGGTGAATGTCAGTTCGCATAAAGCAGAGAAAAAGAGTGCGCGCGAAGATGAGCGCCGCAAGCGTCGCCCGTTGAAAACGTCGGCGAAGAAAACACGCGTCAGCCCGGTCCAGAAGCTCAAACTCAAAAAACAGAAAAAAAGCGAACTCACCGCCAGTCATCTTCCCGCAAAGAAAAGCAAAACCCTGCTCAAAACCGCCAGTAAGAAACGCTACGGCCATCAGCGTCTGCTTAAAACGGCTGACGCCAGCAGCAATGACAGCGGTGACACCGGCACCATTAAAATGAGCAAGTCACATCGCCAGCGCTACCAGAAGGCGCGCGAGACGGCGATGACCAAGTTGATGGGCCAGCTGGGTAAACCCTATCAGTGGGGCGGCACCTCACCGCACACCGGTTTCGACTGCAGCGGTCTGGTGTGGTACGCCTATAAAGATCTGGTTAAATTTAAGATCCCGCGTACCGCCAATGAGATGTACCACCTGCGCGACGCCGCGCCGGTAAAACGTGAGTCGCTGGAGAAAGGCGATTTAGTCTTCTTCCGGATTAATGGTCGCGGCACCGCCGATCACGTTGGGGTTTATCTCGGCAACGGCAAATTTATTCAGTCGCCACGCACCGGCAAAGATATTCAGATCAGTGCGCTGGGTGAAGATTACTGGCAGCGCCACTACATCGGCGCGCGTCGGGTGATGACGCCGAAAACCATTCGTTAAGCGGATTCGCTACGCGATTAACCAGACAGAGAAAAGCCGGGCGATGCCCGGCTTTTTCATTAGTGCAGCACAGCTGTAAAGCTAAAGGCGACAATCATCAGCAGACAGCCGACGGTAGTCATCAGGGCCAGTTTCAAATCTGTACTCATTTACCGCTCCTTAGTCACACATTTTGTAGGGATAAGCCATTTTCCCATACGGGCCGGTAAAAATCTCGTTTTATCCGTCCAGCCTTGTTAGAATCCTGCCTTTGTTGCGCAACGCGCGCAGCCCCGGTTCCGTTTGCTCTCCTTTTCAGGCGCTCATTACCCGCCAGACGCCTGTTTACCGGCCAGAAAAGCTGCATAATTGCGGAGAAAACCCTGAGCAGACGCAAACGTTTAACATTATGCTTATCATTGCGTTAGATAAGCCCTGGAGTCCGATTTTAATGGCAACAATTAAAGATGTGGCAAAACGCGCCGGCGTCTCAACGACCACCGTTTCGCACGTCATCAACAAAACGCGTTTTGTCGCTGAAGAGACGCGCAACGCCGTCTGGCAGGCGATTCAGGAACTGCACTATTCGCCGAGCGCCGTAGCGCGCAGCCTGAAAGTGAATCACACCAAAACGCTGGGCCTGCTGGCAACCTCGAGCGAAGCGCCCTACTTTGCTGAAATTATTGAGGCGGTGGAGAATCACTGCTTCGACAAAGGTTACACCCTGATTCTGGGCAATGCGCATAACGACCTGCAAAAGCAGCGAGCCTATCTCAGCATGATGGCGCAGAAGCGCGTCGATGGTTTGCTGGTGATGTGTTCTGAGTATCCGGACGATCTGCTGAAGATGCTGGAAGAAAATCGTAATATCCCGATGGTGGTGATGGACTGGGGCGAGTCACGCGCCGACTTCACCGACACGGTGCTGGATAATGCGTTTCAGGGCGGCTATCTGGCCGGACGTTATCTGATTGAGCGCGGTCACCGTGAGATTGGCGCGATTCCCGGTCAGATGGAGCGCAACACCGGCGGCGGACGTCATGCTGGTTTCCTCAAGGCGCTGGAAGAAGCCGGCATTCAGCCGCGTGCCGAATGGATCGTGCAGGGCGACTTCGAACCGGAATCAGGCTATCAGGCGATGCAGCAGATCCTGTCGCAGAAACAGCGCCCGACCGCGGTGTTCTGCGGTGGTGATATCATGGCGATGGGCGCGATTTGCGCCGCCGATGAGATGGGTTTGCGGGTGCCGCAGGACATTTCGGTGATCGGATATGACAATGTGCGCAACGCGCGCTACTTCGCGCCTGCGCTGACTACCGTGCATCAGCCAAAAGCACAACTGGGTGAGAAAGCGCTGGAGATGCTGCTTGACCGCATCACCAGTAAACGAGAGGTTTCTCAGACCATCGAAGTGCATCCGACGCTGATTGAACGTCGTTCCGTGGCTGACGGTCCGTTCCGCGACTATCGCCGTTAATCTTCGCTTAACCACTCCTGATTAAGCGTTTGCGCATCACCCAGATAGCTGAGTAACCAGCCAGTCGCCGGTGATGCGCGATCTTCCGCCCAGCTTACGCAACAGGGGCTGTCCGGAAATGCAACCGGCAACGTCAGCTCCACCAGCGCTCCGCTGTCCAGTAATGGCCGCGCCAGATGCCCCGGCACCATCGCCACACACAATCCCGCCAGCACGCAATCCAGGCCGGTCTGCCATTCCGGCACCACCAGACGACGCTGATTGTCGAGCGTCCACGTCATCCGGCGTGGCAGCGCGCGTGAGGTATCTTCCAGCACCAGCGACGGCCAGCTGCGCAGGGTGTCGTCATCAATCTGACTCACGCCAGTCAGCGGATGGTGGTTCGCCACCACGCAGCGCCAGTTGAGCGTCCCCATGTCGCGAAAGGCAAAGCGTCCGCCGACCGGTATCGCCTGAGTGGCGCCGATGGCCACTTCAACCCGATCATCCGCCAGCGCATCCCAGACGCCGTTAAACACTTCATAACTGATGTGCAACTCCATGTCGGGGAAATGGCGGTAAAAATCTTTGACTAACTGCCGGGTGCGCTGCGGCTTGACGATGCAGTCGACCGCAATACTCAGCTGTCCACGCCAGCCGTTAGCCAGCTGCTGACACTGGCGGCGGGTGGCGAGCATTTTTTTGATAACGCTGCGCCCTTCACGGACAAAATGCTCGCCAGCGGGGGTTAATACCACCTCGCGATGCTGGCGCTCAAACAGCGGTACCGCCAGCCACGTTTCCAGCTGACGCACGGTATAGCTGATAGCAGACGGCACCCGATGCAGCTCCTGCGCCGCGGCGCTGAAGCTGCCACCGCGCGCCACCGCATCCACCACCTCTAATGCATATTCTGACCACATAATCTGCCTTCAAATTTTTTAACAGCAACCGGCAAATATTAGCGTTTCACAGCGGCAAACGCACCTTTTACACTCTGCCGCGTTCAACCTGCAAAATGAGAATCAGATGTCACCGACAAAAGGATTTATGCCTTATCTCGCTCTGCTGAGCATGCTGGGCTTTTTAGCCACCGATATGTACCTGCCCGCCTTCGGCGCGATGCAGCAAACTTTTAACACCTCACCCGGCCTGATCAGCGCCAGTATGAGCCTGTTCCTGGCGGGCTTTGCCTGCGGTCAGCTGTTCTGGGGACCGCTGTCAGATCGCATCGGCCGCAAGCCGGTATTGCTGGCCGGACTGGCGCTGTTTGCCGTCGGCTGCGCCGGTATGCTGTGGGTCAATAATATCTATCTGATGCTGGCGCTGCGCTTTATTCAGGCGATCGGCGTCTGTGCCGCAGCCGTTAGCTGGCAGGCGCTGGTTGTAGATCGTTATCCGGCGGCGCGCGCCAACAAGGTGTTCGCCACCATTATGCCACTGGTGGCACTCTCACCAGCGCTGGCGCCGTTGCTGGGCGCCTGGCTGATCAGCCATTTTCACTGGCGGTCTATTTTTCTGGTGCTGACGCTGATTGCCGTGGCCTTGATCCTCACTACCCTGCGTCTGCCGGCCAGCCGTAAAGCCAAAGGTCAGCAAGGCGCACAGCCTGGCTTTTTCACTCTGCTGAAGTCGCGGGTCTACAGTGGCAACGTGCTGATCTACTCCGCCTGTTCCGCCAGCTTTTTTGCCTGGCTGACCGGCTCGCCGTTTATTCTGGCCGATCTGGGCCTGACGCCAGCCGACATCGGTCTGAGCTATCTGCCACAAACCTTTGCATTCCTGATTGGCGGTTTCGGCTGCCGCGCCCTGCTCAACCGTTTTGCTGGTGCACAGTTGCTGCCGTGGCTGCTGGCGATCTACAGCCTGAGCATTCTGGCGCTGTTTGCGGTTGCGCTTTCCGGCCACAGTACGCTGGTCAGCCTGCTGCTGCCGTTCTGCGGCATGGCGCTGGCCAATGGTGCCATCTACCCGATCGTGGTTTCCGCTGCGCTGATGCCTTTCCCTGACGCCACCGGTAAAGCGGCAGCATTGCAGAATACTCTGCAACTGGGATTATGCTTCGCCGCCAGCCTGGCCGTCTCGGCCGGACTGACGCAGCCGCTGCTGACCACTACCCTGATGATGGCGCTGACTATCCTGCTTGCCCTGCTCGGCTTCGTGATGCAGCGTATTGCAAACGCACAATCTGATGTTGCCACCCCCTCTACCGCCTGCCAGGATAATCACTGAAGCAATGATTTTTTAGTTAGCAAACTAACAATAAGTCATTGAATATTGACCCTCGTGAGAATATACTCATTCGGGTCAATAATTCTGCAACAAATCAACAACATAATAACGTTACACATTGATTGGCAACCGGGTTGCCGGGATGGCGTCTGCGCGCAGGTTAGGGTTATCGCGCCGGATCGTTTTGCACCGTTTTAATCCTCTGTATCACGCCAGATATCTGGTTTACGGAGTCATCCGTGACTTTTCTCAATTCCTGAAGAAATTGACTATTCTTTTTCAGGTTAAGATTGGACAGGTGGTGGAGAAGCTATGAGTTCATCGTATGTAGAAGAAGTGAGCCTCGAAGAAAACCATTGGTATCGCATCGTTCATGAACTGCTGGATAAAGCAGATATCGAAATTAATGGCTCACGTAGCTGGGATATTCAGGTTAAAAACCCTGACTTCTTTAAACGTGTTTTGCAGGAGGGATCGCTGGGTCTGGGCGAAAGTTATATGGACGGCTGGTGGGAATGCGATCGGCTGGATATATTCTTCCACCACGTGCTCAAACATAAACTGGACCAGCAACTTCCACATCATTTTAAAGATACGCTGCGTATTGCCGCGGCGCGCTTAACCAACCTCCAGTCGAAAAAACGCGCCTGGATTGTCGGTAAAGAGCATTATGATTTAGGAAACGATTTGTTTTCTCTGATGCTCGATCCTTATATGCAGTACTCCTGTGGCTACTGGAAGGAAGCCACCACGCTCGCCGCCGCGCAGGAAGCAAAGCTGGATATGATTTGCCGCAAATTAGCGCTGGAGCCGGGCATGTCGCTGCTGGATATTGGTTGCGGCTGGGGCGGACTGGCAGAATTTGCCGCACGTCATTATGGCGTTAAAGTGCATGGTGTCACCATTTCGGCTGAACAGCAGAAACTGGCGCAGCAGCGCTGTGAAGGATTAGACGTCACCATTCTATTACAGGACTATCGCGATCTGAATGAACAGTTTGACCGTATTGTATCGGTCGGAATGTTTGAACATGTCGGTCCTAAAAATTACGCCACCTATTTTGATGTCGTCGATCGTAATTTAAAGCCAGACGGTATTTTCCTGCTGCACACAATCGGTGCAATTAAAACCGATATGAATGTGGATCCGTGGATCGATAAATATATTTTCCCGAATGGCTGTCTGCCTTCGGTACGACATATTGCTGACGCCAGTGAGCCGCATTTCATTCTGGAAGACTGGCATAACTTTGGCGCAGATTACGACACGACCCTGATGGCATGGTATGAACGCTTTATTCAGGCCTGGCCGCAGCTGGCGGATAGCTACGGTGAACGCTTTAAGCGTATGTTCTCTTACTACCTTAATGCCTGTGCTGGCGCATTCCGCGCACGTGACATTCAGTTATGGCAGGTGGTCTTCAGTCGGGGCGTGGAAGGCGGATTACGCGTGGCGCGTTGAGGCAGTCGTGGACCGGATTTACCATTAAAAAAGGCGCTGATGCGCCTTCTTTTTTAGCTTTCTGTCGTCGGTTGCCCGGTCAGCATATTCATCGCCGCCGCCGCATCACGCTGCGCTAATACCCGCTCAACAGTGTCGACAATCGCCTGAGTATGCGGATCAATCTCGATATTAACCCGGTCGCCAAAGGTTTTGGCCCCCAGGGTAGTGCGCTCCAGCGTTTCCGGGATCAGATAGACGCAGAATTTGGTACGGGTTACATCCCCTACCGTCAGGCTTATCCCATCGATGCCGACGAAGCCTTTGTGCAGGATATATTTCATCTGGGTCGGATCCTGGATCTTAAACCACACTTCGCGGTTATGTTCCGACTGGATAATTTTGCAGATTTCAGCGGTGGTCATAATATGACCGGACATCAGGTGTCCACCTATTTCATCGCTGAATTTCGCGGCGCGTTCAATATTGACCACATCCCCCTGGCGTAAATCGCCCAGGTTGGTGACGCGCAGGGTCTCTTTTATTAAATCAAAGCTGACCCGATCGCCCTCAATAGCCGTCACGGTTAAGCAGCAGCCGTTGTGTGCCACCGATGCGCCCAGTGCCAGGCCCGGCAATAATTCTTCCGGCAACCTGACGGTGTGAGTACGGAACAGCTCTTTCTCTTCAATGGACACTATTTCTGCGGTGCCCTGCACAATACCGGTAAACATAGTCTTTGCCTCTGCGAAGTTTGCGCTAGTTTATCACAGCTCACGTCCGCTGTTAGCTTTCAGCCAGCGGCGTAGCCTTACAGCGTAGCAAAACGCATGCAGTGACAAAGATTGGCGAATCCGGTATCGCCAGTTACACTAGCTGACGCAATTCCTGGGGCTTCCCTGCCCCGCCATTATTTCATTTAACTATTCAGGTGTTAACGTGCAGAAGTATTTAACAGAAGCGCGTCAATTGCTTGCCCTTGCGATTCCGGTCATCCTTGCTCAGGTGGCTCAAACCGCAATGGGATTTGTGGATACCATTATGGCCGGCGCCGTCAGCGCCACGGATATGGCCGCCGTCGCTGTCGGCACCTCTATCTGGCTTCCGGCCATCCTGTTTGGTCATGGTCTTCTGCTTGCATTGACGCCTACGGTTGCGCAACTCAACGGCTCTGGCCGCCGCGAACGCATCGCCGAGCAAATTCGCCAGGGTTACTGGCTGGCCCTGTTCGTCTCGCTGCTGATTATGGTGCTGTTATGGCATGCCGGCTACTTAATCCGGGCGATGCATGACATCGATCCGCTGCTGGCGCTGAAAGCAGAAGGCTATCTGCATGCCCTGCTGTTTGGCGCACCGGGTTATCTGTTTTTCCAGGTACTGCGTAATCAGTGTGAAGGCCTGTCGAAAACCAAGCCGGGTATGGTGCTGGGCTTTCTCGGCCTGATGGTCAATATTCCGCTGAACTACATCTTTATTTATGGCCATTTCGGCATGCCGGCGCTGGGCGGCGTGGGCTGTGGCGTGGCAACGGCCTCGGTCTACTGGGTGATGTTCATCTGTATGCGCTTCTGGGTACGCCGGATGAGAACCATGCGCGATATCCATCTGACCAGCAGCTGGTCACCGCCTTCGCGTCCGATTCTGACCCGTCTGATGACGCTGGGCTTACCGGTAGCGCTGGCGCTGTTCTTTGAAGTCACGCTGTTTGCTGTGGTTGCACTGCTGGTGTCGCCGCTGGGTATTGTTAACGTAGCCGGCCATCAGATCGCGCTGAACTTCAGTTCACTGATGTTCGTTCTGCCGCTGTCGCTGGGCGTGGCAACCACTATCCGGGTCGGCTATCGGCTGGGTCAGGGGTCAACCGAGCAGGCCAAAGTCGCCGCCTGGACTGCCCAGGGCGTCGGCATCAGCATGGCCGCGCTGACCGCGCTGTTTACCGTGACCTTCCGGCATCAGATCGCCCTGCTGTATAACGACAACCCGGAAGTGGTGACGCTGGCGGCGCAGTTGATGTTGCTGGCGGCCATCTATCAGTTCTCTGACTCGATACAGGTGATTGGCAGCGGTATTTTGCGCGGCTATAAAGATACCCGCTCGATCTTCTTTATCACCTTTATCGCCTACTGGCTGCTGGGCCTGCCGGCCGGTTATTTACTGGCGCTGACCGACTGGCTGGTGCCGCGGATGGGGCCGGCAGGCTTCTGGTGCGGCTTCATTGTCGGCCTGACGTCTGCGGCGGTAATGATGATTTGGCGGATCAGGCGCCTGCAACAGTCACCTGCCGAGGTGATCCTGACGCGCGCTGCGCGCTAACCGGTTGAGCGGGCGGTAAAAGGCCCGCGACGCCTAAAAAAACGACGCATAGCACAGTTGCTGTTCAGTCACGGTGAAAAAACCATTTTTCCCCTTGCCAGCCTCATCGGCTGCCGTTAATATTCGTCCCCGCTGTCGCCCAGACAGCGTGTTGCGCTCTTAGCTCAGTTGGTTAGAGCACCACCTTGACATGGTGGGGGTCGATGGTTCGAGTCCATTAGAGCGCACCAAGTGCGTCCGTAGCTCAGTTGGTTAGAGCACCACCTTGACATGGTGGGGGTCGGTGGTTCGAGTCCACTCGGACGCACCATTTCCTGTAAGCGTTCTTAGCTCAGTTGGTTAGAGCACCACCTTGACATGGTGGGGGTCGATGGTTCGAGTCCATTAGAACGCACCACTTTCAGAATTTCTCCCGCTTGCGCAAATCCCCCTTTTATTGATCTACATCTTTTCCGGAACTGCTTTTCGATTGGTTTTCGCATACTTAGCGACTATACTGTGCCGCGTTGTCCACTTGAAAGGTTTCAGCGATCACGTGCCTATTGCGATAACTCAGATAATTTGCGCAACACTCAGAAGGTGGTTACCAACCGTAACCGCACAACTTCCCTGCACGCCTGGCCTTCGTCACCTATTCTTACTCTGTATAGCCCGTTTCGATTTCAAACAGAATTCTCACTTCGATGCATTGCCATCGGATTTCGCCCTTTATCATCCATCACAACTTACAGATAACCCGTCATGAAAAAGACTAAGATCGTTTGTACTATCGGCCCGAAAACCGAATCAGAAGAGATGCTGACTCAGCTGCTTGAAGCCGGCATGAATGTTATGCGTCTTAACTTCTCCCACGGCGACTACGCCGAGCACGGCCAGCGCATCACCAACATGCGTGCCGTGATGGAAAAAACCGGTCGTCAGGCGGCTATCCTGCTGGACACCAAAGGCCCTGAAATCCGCACCATGAAACTGGAAGGTGGAAATGATGCGCCGCTGAAAGCGGGTCAGACTTTTACCTTCACCACCGACCAGAGCGTGATCGGCAACAGCGAGCGCGTTGCGGTGACCTATCCTGGCTTTACTGCTGACCTGAAAATCGGTAACACCGTGCTGGTCGACGATGGCCTGATCGGTATGGAAGTGACTGAAGTCACCGAAAACACCGTGGTGTGTAAAGTGCTGAACAATGGCGACCTCGGTGAAAACAAAGGCGTTAACCTGCCAGGCGTTTCTATCCAGTTGCCAGCGCTGGCAGAAAAAGACAAGCGCGACCTGATCTTCGGTTGTGAGCAAGGCGTCGATTTCGTTGCTGCGTCGTTCATCCGTAAGCGTTCAGACGTGCTGGAAATTCGTGAGCACCTGAAGCAGCACGGCGGTGAGCACATCCAGATCATCTCTAAAATTGAGAACCAGGAAGGCCTGAATAACTTCGACGAAATTCTCGAAGCATCAGACGGCATCATGGTTGCGCGTGGCGACCTGGGCGTTGAAATCCCGGTTGAAGAAGTAATCTTCGCGCAGAAGATGATGATCAAGAAGTGTAACAAAGCGCGCAAAGTGGTGATTACCGCTACTCAGATGCTTGACTCGATGATCAAAAACCCACGCCCTACCCGTGCTGAAGCGGGCGACGTGGCAAACGCCATCCTCGACGGTACTGATGCGGTTATGCTGTCAGGTGAAAGCGCCAAAGGGAAATACCCGCTTGAGTCAGTGACCATCATGGCCACTATCTGTGAGCGTACCGACCGCGTGATGAAGTCCCGCATCGATAGCCAGAACGACACCCGCAAGCTGCGTATCACCGAAGCGGTCTGCCGTGGTGCAGTTGAAACCGCTGAGAAACTGGAAGCCCCACTGATTGTGGTCGCGACTGAAGGCGGTAAGTCAGCTAAGGCAGTACGTAAGTACTTCCCGAACGCCACTATCCTGGCGCTGACCACCAATGCCACTACCGCGCGTCAGCTGATCCTGAGTAAAGGGATTGAGACCCGTCTGGTAACCGAGATCGCTTCTACCGACGATTTCTATCGTCTGGGTAAAGAAGCGGCACTGGAAAGTGGCTATGGTCAGAAAGGTGACGTGGTGGTGCTGGTGTCAGGTGCATTAGTACCAAGCGGAACTACCAACACCGCCTCAGTACACGTCCTGTAAAACTATTTTCACCATTTATTTAGAAGCGCCTTTCACGGGCGCTTTTTTTATTTGTACTTAATACAAATGTCGGAAAATTCCAATCGAAAATAACTATTCAATTTCACTTTATATTAAGGTTAATCCGATTAAATCTCTCTGTTTTCGCTAAATTTTTTTATCATCTTCTGCGATCCGCTGCTTCTTTGAGCGAACGATCAAATTTAAGCATCTTCTCATCAAAAATTTATTCTCAACTTAAAAAGCTTTGTGTAATACTTGTAACGCTACATGGAGATTAACTCAATCTAGAGGGTATAAATAATGAATCGTACTAAACTGGTACTGGGCGCGGTAATCCTGGGTTCAACTCTGCTGGCTGGTTGCTCAAGCAACGCTAAAATCGACCAGCTGTCTTCTGACGTTCAGACTCTGAACGCTAAAGTTGACCAACTGAGCAACGACGTGAACGCAGTGCGTTCAGACGTTCAGGCTGCTAAAGATGACGCAGCTCGCGCTAACCAGCGTCTGGACAACCAGGCTCACTCTTACCGTAAGTAAGAGTTCTGGTTTAAAAATGGCGCCTTTAAGGCGCCATTTTTTTTGCTTTGCGTTTACGCGGTTTCCCGCGTAACTGGCTTTACGGCGTGGCCGTTTCGGCTTCAGCCCGATCAACCGGCGCAGCAGAGGCCGATGAAGGCGTCTCCAGCCCCGCAGGCGGCGTTGTTTCACTCTGGACCGGCTCACCACTGCTTACCAGCACCGGCATGCCTGAGCGGCGCGTCAGGCTCGCTTTAATCAATGCGCTATCACTCTTATCGCTTTTGATAAATTGCTTCAGCCCGCCACTCAGTGCTAACGGCATGGTTTGTGGATCGTCCTTATCGTTGTGCGATAACGGCTGATGCACCTCGACGTAGCGTTTGCCATCCGGTTCCACCGCATACTTCACCGGCTGATTGATGATCTGCACCCGCGTACCTTTCGGCACCGAATTGAACAGCGCTTCGATATCCTCTGAACGCAAACGAATACAGCCTGAGCTGACGCGCATACCAATACCGAACTTCGCATTGGTGCCATGAATCAGATACTGGCCGCTACCGCGCGCCAGGCGCATTGCAAACAGCCCCATCGGGTTATCCGGCCCGGCAGGCACCACCGCGGGCAGCGTGATGCCCTCTTTGGCATAGCGCTTGCGAATATTCTGAGTTGGCGTCCAGGTCGGGTTAGGAATTTTCTGGCTGATTTGGGTCACCATCACCGGGGTTGCCGCCCCCAGCTGACCAATACCGATCGGATAGACGATGACCTTGTCTTCGCCTTTGGGATAGTAGTAGAGCCGCAGCTCGGCCAGATTCACTACAATGCCTTCTCGCGGGGTATCAGGCAGCAGCATCTGCAGCGGGACGGTGAGTTGTGTTCCGGCTTTCGGCAGCCAGGGATCGGTGCCTGGATTGGCTTCCAGCAGGCTAAGCAGGCCAACCTGATAGCGAGCCGCAATCTCTTCCAGTGGGCGTTTGTCGTCAGGAACCTGGGTCAGGACGTTTTCGCCAATCAGGCGACTGTCAGGTGGTGGCAGCGGGTATTCCGTGGCAAATGCGGGTGCAGAGAGCCCAAAACAGGTCAGCAGCAATGCACCGGCTAAACGTAAAGCAGGTTTCATGCAATTTTCTCGTCAGATAAAAAAACAGACGCCGGATGGCGTCTGTCGAGTGTAGCTTAGCTGAGGTTCTGAGCGGTATGGCGAATAGACCGAATCATCGCTTCCAGCCCCTGCGACCGGGTCGGCGTCAGGTGCTGCATCAGTGCCAGTTCACCGAACCAGTGGCGCACATCCAGCGCCACGATTTCGGCCGGCGGCAGATTCTGATAAAGGCTAAACACGATGGCAATCAAGCCCTTAACAATAGCAGCATCGCTGTCGCCTTCAAACGCAATGGTGCCATCTTCCTGCGGCGTCATCCTGATCCATACCTGGCTCTGACAACCTGAAATAGCATTCTCTGGCTGGTGCAAGCTTTCGGATGATTCCGGAAGTTTTGCACCCAGCTCAATGATGTAGAGATACTTCTCTTCCCAGTTGGCGCAACGGTTGAAGTTACGAACCAGTTTCTCTTTTTCTGGCAAGTTCGCCATCTGTCACTCCGTTAAAACTGTTCAGCCGCCCAGCAGACGATGAATACGTGTCAGTCCGGCCGCCAGACGATCCACTTCCTCTTCGCTGTTGTAGAAGGTGAAGGAGGCGCGACACATGGCAGGCACATTGTAATGGTGCATCAGCGGCATCGCACAGTGGTGACCGGTGCGGATCGCAATGCCGTACTGATCGAGGAAACTGCCAACGTCAAATGCGTGGTGCTTGCCCAGGTTGAAGGCGATCACCCCGGCGCGTGACTGCGGGCCGTAAATCCGGATGTCCGGTACCGAGGCCAGCTTATCGAGCGCATAATTCATCAGTGCCGTTTCGCGCTGATGAATGGTATCCAGTCCCAGCGCCTCGACGTAGGCCAGCGCTGCGCCAAAGCCGATAATCCCGCCGGTGTTCGGCGTACCGGCTTCAAAACGCCAGGGTGCGCTGTTCCAGGTGGTGCCGGTTGGCAGCAGTACGCGGTCGATCATCGATCCACCCCCTTCCCACGGCGGCATCTCATCAAGCAGCGCTTTACGCCCATAGAGAATGCCGACGCCGTTCGGGCCGTACAGCTTGTGGCTGGAGAAGACGTAGAAGTCGCAGCCGATATCCTGCACGTTCACTTTGTCGTGCATCACCGCCTGCGCGCCATCAATCAGCGTCACCACGCCCGCGGCTTTCGCCTGTGCGACGATCGCTTTCACCGGGTTGACCGTGCCGAGAACGTTAGAAACGTGCGTCACCGCCAGCAACCGGGTACGGCTGTCGATCAGTCCCGCCAGTTGCTCCAGTGCCAGCTCGCCATTATCGTTCAGCGGCAGAACCCGAATTTCAGCACCGGTACGCTGTGCCACCATCTGCCACGGCACGATGTTAGCGTGATGCTCCATCTCAGTGATGATCAGGTTATCGCCCGGCTGGAGGTTAGCACCGCCCCAGCTGTTGGCCACCAGATTGATGCCTTCAGTGGTGCCTTTGACGAACACGATCTCTTCCTGCGTGGCCGCATTCAGAAAACGGGCCGCCTGATCGCGCACGTTCTCCATGTCGCTGGTCGCCTGCTGGCTGAGCGTATGGATACCACGATGCACGGCCGCATAGCCGTGCTGGTAAAAATGGCTTTCGGCGTTGATTACCGACAGCGGACGTTGTGCGCTGGCCGCACTATCAAGATAGGCCAGCGGATGACCGTTGACCTCACGCTTCAGGATCGGAAAATCTTCCCTGATGCGTTCGAGATCGAAGCTCATCATGAGTCGCCTCCAGGAAAGCGCTCAGCGATACGCTGCAGCACTGCCTGACGCAATACCTCATTCTCCAGTGCTTCGGTCAGTTCCGCAGCAAAGGCATGAATGATCATGGTCTGGGCAGCATCCTGCTCAATACCGCGCGAGCGCAGATAGAACATCTGCTCATCATCGATGCGACCGATGGTGGCGCCGTGGCTGCACTTAACGTCATCCGCATAGATTTCCAGCTGCGGTTTGGTATCCACTTCGGCCAGACGTCCCAGCAACAGGTTGTTGTTGGTCATCTGTCCATCGGTTTTCAGCGCATGCTTCGCCACTTTGATGTGACCATTAAACACCGCACGGCCTTTATCGCGCACGATGGTTTTATGCATCTGGCGGCTCAGGCAGTAGCCTTTATTGTGCTCAAGGTAAGTACGGGTATCCGCCACTTCCTGACGCACCGGCAGCACCAGGCTGTTCACCGCCAGTTGGGTGTTTTCACCGTTCAGCTGAGTACTGGTGTTATGACGGCTCAGGCCCGCACCCAGCAGGAAGCTGGTGCTGCTGACCTGCGCATCGCTGCCGATCACCAGGTCGTTATGTGCGAAGTGATAACTTTCGCTGCTTTCAAACGCCAGTTTGGTGTGGGTCAGTTTTGCATTGTCGCCGACGGCAAAGGTAAAGCGGGCACCGGTGAAGTGCGCACTGCCATCCAGCGAAACGTAATGCTCAATCACTTCTGCTTCAGCGCTCTCATCCAGCTGCAGATGATGACGATGATGAACCGTGTTCATCCCGTTCTGCTGGCCGCTGGTGATGTGCAGCAGATAAAGCGGACGGGCCGCCGACTTGCCGCGCGCCAGACGCAGGAAGGTCACCTCTTCCGCCAGACTCTCGGTCAGGTGCAGGAAGACTTCCGGCTGCACGGCGGCCGGCAGTGGGCGACGTTCAGCCGCTACGCTGTGCTGAATCTCAAACAGATCGCTGTCGCGGCTGCTGAGTGCAGGCTGGAACTGGCCATCAACATAAACCAGACGCACCGCATCCAGTGGCAGAGCCAGCGCATCGACCTGCTCAGCGCTCAGCGTTTGCGGTGCCTGCGGCAGCACAAACTGTTGCGCCAGCAAGGTATCCAGCGAGGTGTATTTCCAGTTCTCATGCTTGCGGGTAGGCAAGCCGATCCGCATCAGTTGCTGCCAGTGCTGCTGTGCCTGCAGCGAACGCAGGTCGCCGCGCGATTCAAACAGGTGATGCCACTGTTGCAGCGCAGAATCACTCTTCGTCGGTAAGCCAGCCATAACCTTGCTCCTCCAGCTGTTTCACCAGCGAGAAGTCGCCAGATTTCACGATTTTGCCCTGATAAAGAACGTGTACGAAGTCTGGCTTGATGTAATCCAGAATACGCTGGTAGTGGGTAACGATGATGAAGGCACGCTTCTCATCGCGCAGGCTGTTAACGCCATTGGCCACAATTTTCAGCGCATCGATGTCCAGTCCGGAATCGGTTTCATCGAGGATACAGAGTTCCGGCTCCAGCGCCGCCATCTGCAGAATGTCGTTACGCTTCTTCTCACCACCGGAGAAGCCCACGTTTACTGAACGGGTCAGCAGATCTTCCGGCATCTTCAGCAGGTGAATTTTATCTTCGATAAAGTCCTGGAAATCGAAACGGTCCAGCTCTTCCTGCTGACGATATTTACGCACCGCGTTAACGGAGGTTTGCAGGAAGAACTGGTTGCTCACGCCAGGGATCTCAACCGGATACTGGAAGGCCATAAAGATACCTTCACCGGCACGCTCTTCCGGCGCCAGCTCCAGCAGATCTTTGCCTTTGAAGGTCACCGAACCGCCGGTCACTTCATAGTCTTCACGTCCGGCCAGCGTGGCAGAAAGCGTACTTTTACCTGAGCCGTTCGGGCCCATAATGGCATGGACTTCACCCGGTTTAATTTCGAGGTTCAGACCACGCAGAATGGCTTTATCTTCAACACTTACCTGTAAATCTTTAATGCTTAACATACTTATTCCTTCACATTGCTTCCGGCAACGCGTGTGACGGCATCAGCCCACACTGTGCTCAAGGCTGATGGCTAACAATTTTTGGGCTTCCACGGCAAATTCCAGCGGCAGCTCCGAAAATACGTCTTTACAGAAGCCGTTCACGATCATCGAGATGGCATCTTCTTCACTGATACCGCGTTGCAGACAGTAGAACATCTGGTCTTCGCCGATACGTGAGGTGGTGGCTTCGTGCTCAAGCTGGGCGGTGTTATTGCGGGTTTCAACATACGGGAAGGTATGTGCGCCGCAGTCCGGGCCAATCAGCATTGAGTCACACTGGGTAAAGTTACGCGCGTTGGTGGCGGTCGGCATGATCTTCACCAGGCCGCGATAGGTGTTCTCACTTTTACCGGCCGAAATCCCTTTCGAGATGATGGTCGATTTGGTGTTTTTACCAATGTGAATCATCTTGGTGCCGGTATCCGCCTGCTGGCGGCCGCTGGTCAGCGCCACAGAATAGAATTCGCCGACCGAGTAATCACCGCGCAGAATGCAGCTCGGGTATTTCCAGGTAATGGCTGAGCCGGTCTCAGACTGCGTCCAGGACATTTTACTGTGGTCACCTTCACACAGCGCACGCTTGGTAACGAAGTTAAGGATACCGCCCTCGCCTTCACCGCCCGGGAACCAGTTCTGCACCGTCGAATATTTCACTTCGGCATTTTTATGGATGATCACTTCCACCACGGCCGCGTGCAGCTGATAGCTGTCACGCACCGGCGCTGAACAACCTTCGATGTAGCTGACGTAACTGTCTTCATCGGCAATCAGGATGGTGCGTTCGAACTGACCGGTTTTGGCTGCGTTGATGCGGAAATAGGTCGACAGCTCCATCGGGCAACGGACGCCTTTCGGGATGTAGACAAACGTTCCGTCTGAAGCCACCGCCGAGTTCAGCGCGGCAAAGAAGTTATCGTTGGCCGGGACGACCGTGCCGAGATACTGCTTCACCAGCTCCGGGTGTTCCTGAATCGCTTCGCCGAAGGAACAGAAGATAATGCCCTGCTCCGCCAGCTTGCCGCGATAGGTCGTAGCCACCGAGACGGAGTCAAAAATAGCGTCAACGGCCACTTCACGACCTTCACGCACCGGGACACCTAGCTGGTTAAAGGCGTTTTCCACTTCCTGCGTCAGGTAATCGCTGGCCGGCGCGCTGCCTGATGCCTGGGTCGCACCCGGCTCAGAAGCGCAGCTGTCATCGCAGTTACCGCACGACGGTGCGGAATAGTAGCTGTAATCCTGGTAATCGAGTTTCTCGTAATGCGCTTTCAGCCAGTGAGGCTCTTCCATTTCAAGCCAGGCACGGAAAGCTTTAAGACGAAACTCCAGCATCCACTCTGGCTCGTTACGCTTGGCCGAGATCGCGCGCACCACATCTTCATTGATGCCGTTCGCAAATTCTTCGGTCTGCAGTTGGGTAAAGAAGCCCTCTTTATAGTTGAGCTTGCCGTCCCAGATTTGTACATCGTCAGATGTTTCGCTGTGTCGTGACATATTTCACTTACTCGACGCCAAAGCTTTCGCCACACCCGCAGGCGTGCTGAGCTTTAGGGTTATTGAATTTAAAAATCTGATTCAGGCCTTCGCGAACGTAATCCACTTCGGTGCCATCAACAAATGGCATCGCCTGAAGCGGCACAAACAGAGTTGCGCCGTGGAACGAGAACTGCAGATCGTCATCGACTGGCTCTTTCACCAGATCCATGACGTAACCAAACCCGGCGCAGCCGGATTGTTTCACGCCTAACCGTAGCCCCTTGACATCAGGGTCCTGAGCAGCCAGATTGAGAATTTGTTGCGCTGCGGTTTCAGTCAGCGTCAGCCCTTTCCAGACGAAATCGTCGGGTGAGAAAGAGTCTGCATTAACGGATGCCATGTTGATACCTCTTGAGTCCGGACCTTTTCAGGCTATCCCCCTATGGTAGTGATCTGACCGATCACTTCAACCTCTTGTTTTGCAGGGATAATCATCTTGTGCTGTTTTTTTCGCCTGTTTATTAAGCATAGACCCTTCAACTCACTTTGCGGTGAGACAGACCACGCGAAGAGTCCTGTTGTAACCTGTTAATAACGCACTCTTTTTTAAATTATGACTTTTCATAAAAGTGCTTATTAATAGGTTACGCCTTTCTACGATGTAAACAGATTGTTATTTCCGATTATACCGACAGGTCAGATAAATCGTTAAATTTTTCTGCCGCAGCAATTGCATTCCTCGCCCGGATGAATATGATAATTATTATCATTCACGTTCAGGGTGGCATTATGACGCTTTCAGTCTCTGCCTGGCTGCAGCATAAGATCGATGAATACAAATTTTCGGTACGCGATATCACCGTCGACTTCTACCTGGCGCAGGCCAGACTCGACCGGGCCGACTGTCCCATTCAGCAATTACGTCAGTTTAATGATACCTGTCTGGATATGGCAGAAGTCTGCCAGCTGAACGGAGATGACCAGAGCTATCTGCATGCCATGGGCAAACTGCATCATCGCCTGGTGCAGGAGATGGGAAATAGCGATCGCGATCGCCTGTTCCGCATTCAGGCCTACCAACTGGCGCGACTCTCCCTGACCCGTCTGTGCCATCAGCTGGCGATGATCGGTGAATGGGATAAAGCCACCGCGCTGCAAAGCGACTTTGTGCGTCACGCGGGCTGGATATTCTAATCCAGCCGCGTCGTGACGTCGCGCACAATTTTTTTACATTAGCGTTAAGAGCGCCTGCAGCGGATGGCGCATGCCGTTACCTTCCACCCGCTTGACCTGACTGCGGCAGGAGTAACCGGTGGCAAGACAGCGCTGACGCGGTAAGCGCTGTAGCTGCGGATGCCAGGAGAGCGCGTAGATCCCCAGCGAGTTTTCGAGGTTTTTCGTTTCGTGGCCGTAGGTGCCCGCCATGCCACAGCAGCCCACGTTGATATTCTCCAGCTTTGCGCCAAAACGGGAAAAAATCTCCTGCCACTGATTCGGCGCGGAAGGCAACGCCGTCACTTCGGTACAGTGTGCGAACAGATACCACGACTCGCCCGTAGTGCCCTGCACTTCCCGTTCCGCCAGCGCACTCTGCAACCACTCATGCACCAGCAGCACGCTGAAATCACCGCGTGTCTCGCCCAGCGTCTGACGATACTCATCGCGGTAGCAGAGCACGGTCGCAGGATCGACCCCAACCATCGGCATTCCCAGCCGTGCTACCCGGTTAAGGAAATCAGCGGTGCGGCTGGCGGTCCGGGCGAAGCGCTGCAGGAAGCCTTTCACATGCTGCGCTTTGCCATTCGGTGAGAACGGCAGTAGAACCGGTCGATAGCCGAGCTTCTCAATCAGCCGGATAAAATCATTCACCAGCTGCGCCTCATAGAAGCTGGTAAACGGATCCTGCACCACCAGCACGCATTTCGCCTGTTCAGCCGCCGGTAACCGTTCCAGCTGTTCCAGCGTCATGTTCATGGCGGGATGGCCGCTCAACTGCTGTTTCAGCGTCGGTGAAGAGAGTAGTGGCAGATCGACCATGCCGATCTGGCTTTTGCTCAGCTCTTTCAGCCACGGCTGGCGCAGAAAGAAGTTAAAGGTTTTGGGGGCCTTCGCCATTAATGGCGCGTAGCTTTCAACCGCCGCCACCAGATGATCGCTGACCGGACGCAGATAACGGGTGTGATAAAGCTGTAAGAAGCGCGAGCGGAAGCTGGGCACGTCAATTTTGATCGGGCACTGCGTTGAGCAGGCTTTGCAGGCCAGACAGCCCGACATCGCCTCTTTGACCTCATGCGAGAAATCGTATTCCCCTTTACTGGCGTGCCAGCTGTTGCGGGTACGGGCGATCAGCCCACGCAGCGAAAGCCGGCTCTCCGGTAACTGCTTCTCCAGCATCAGTGGATCCACGCCCTGATTAGCCAGTAGTCGCAGCCATTCCCGCGTCAGGGTCGCCCGGCCTTTGGGAGAATGGATACGGTTACGGGTGATCTTCATCGACGGACACATCGGGCTGCGAACATCAAAGTTAAAGCACAGGCCGTTACCGTTACACTCCATCGCGCCGCGCCATTCGTCACGCACCGTGAGCGGAATCTGACGATCGAAGGTGCCACGCTTCTCCGCATCGACCTGCATCATCTCGTCATGGCTGTCAAAAGGGGTGCAGATTTTGCCGGGATTGAGGCGGTTATGCGGATCGAATGCCGATTTAATGCGGCGCAGCTCATTGAACAGGGTTTCGCCAAAGAACGCCGGACTGTACTGCGCGCGGAAGCCTTTGCCGTGCTCGCCCCACAGCAATCCGCCGTAGCGCGCCGTCAGGGCCACCACTTCGTCGGAGATCTGCTTCATCATCATCTCCTGCTGCGGATCGCACATATCCAGCGCCGGACGGACATGCAGCACGCCAGCATCAACGTGACCGAACATGCCGTAACTCAGTCCGTGGCTATCGAGCAAGGCGCGGAATTCGACAATGTAATCCGCCAGGCTTTCCGGCGGGACGGCGGTATCTTCGACGAACGGGATCGGCTTGGCGCGGCCTTTGGCATTACCCAGCAGCCCCACCGCCTTTTTGCGCATGTTATAGATACGCTCAATGCCCTGCAGATCGTCGCAGAGCTGATAACCGATGACGCCGCCCTGCTGTTGCGCCATCAGCGCATCCAGCCGCGCACAGAGCTGGCTGATTTGACTGTCGATCAACGCAGCGTTATCACCGGCAAACTCGACAATGTTCAGCCCCAGCATCTCTTTATCCGGCACGTCGGTAATCAGTTCCCGCACTGAATGCCAGACGATATCTTCACGCGCCAGGTTAAGCACTTTTGAGTCGACGGTTTCGACCGACAGCGCCTGTGCTTCCACCATGAATGGCGCATTACGCAGTGCAGAATCGAACGAATCATATTTGATGTTGACCAGCCGCCGCACTTTAGGCAACGGCGTAATATCCAGCCGCGCTTCGGTGATAAAGGCCAGCGTCCCTTCGGCTCCGCACAGCAGGCGCGTCAGGTCGAAGGTTTGCATATCGTCGCTGAACACATGTCGCAGGTCGTAACCGGTCAGGAAGCGGTTGAGCCGCGGGAATTTTTCGAGGATCAGCTCACGCTGCTCACGACAGCGGCTCAGCACCTGCTGATAGATGCGCCCTTCCGGGGTTGCCGTGCGGGCAATCGTTTCAGCCAGCGCTGTCGCCATCGGCCGGGTATCGAGGATATCGCCCCCCAGCAGCACCGCTCGCAGACCAATGACGTGATCGGAAGTTTTGCCATACACCAGCGATCCCTGGCCGGAGGCGTCGGTATTGATCATCCCGCCCAGCGTCGCGCGATTACTGGTCGACAGTTCTGGCGAGAAGAAAAAGCCATACGGCTTAAGCCAGGCGTTCAACTGATCTTTGATGACGCCCGCTTCTACCCGCACCCAGCCCTCATCCGTATTGATCTCGAGGATGCGGTTCATGTAGCGCGACATATCAACAATAATGCCCTGGTTCAGCGACTGTCCGTTGGTGCCGGTGCCACCGCCGCGTGGCGTGAAGACCAGGCTTTCAAAGCGTGGCTCGCCTGCCACCCGGGCGATCAGCGCAACGTCAGCGGTTGAGCGCGGAAACAGCGCCGCGTCGGGCAGCAGCTGATAGATGCTGTTATCGGTAGAGAGTGAAAGGCGGTCAGCATAGCTGGTGGCGGTGTCGCCGGTAAAACCCTGCTCTTTCAGCGACTCAAGGAATGTCAGCACCAGTTGAACGAGGCCCGGCGCCTGCGAAATCTGTGGGATCATTATTGTCTAACCGAAGATGTTGTAAACGTTTGCGTTTGCGCGTTTGCGGTCCCTCGTTTTATCACATTTTTTGGCTGACCGCCGTTTTTTCAGGAAAGGGAAAAACCTTTCCCTGCTGCTCTGTTTAATCCGCACTAAATAGATCATGATAAAAACGGGCACCGAGAGCCCGGCAATGAAGGATTTAGACGAGGTTATGAGTCGATGATGAAAAGCCTGTATCGGGACATGGATTTACCACAGATACTTTTTACCCTGATGTTCATTTTGTTACTGATCATCGCCTGTTTGTGGGTGGTGCAGCCCTTTATTCTGGGTTTTGCCTGGGCCAGCATGGTGGTGATCGCCACCTGGCCGTTGATGCTCCGGCTGCAGCGGCTGTTATGGGGACGCCGTTCACTGGCGGTGATTGCCATGACCTTGCTGTTGCTGCTGCTGTTTATTATTCCTATCGCTCTGCTGGTCAGCAGCCTGATCGATAACAGCGCACCAGTGGTCGCCTGGGTGACGCAAGGCCATCTGATGCCACAACTGCTGTGGCTCAACGATATGCCGATGGTGGGCGAAAAGCTTTACGCCAGTTATCACACGCTGGTGGAAGGCGGTGGCTCCGGCATCATGGCCAAAGTGCAACCCTATATTGGCCGCACCACCGGCTTCTTTGTGGCGCAGGCCGGCCATTTTGGCCGCTTTATGATCCATCTGGCGGTCATGCTGTTGTTCAGCGTGCTGCTCTACTGGCGTGGTGAACAGGCGGCGCAGGGTATTCGCCATTTCGCTTTCCGTATGGCGGGTCGCCGGGGCGATGCAGCAGTGTTGCTGGCGGCGCAGTCAATCCGTGCCGTGGCGCTGGGCGTGGTCGTGACGGCGCTGGTGCAGGGCGTGCTGGGCGGGATTGGCCTTGCGGTCTCCGGCATTCCTTACGCCACGCTGCTCACGGTGCTGATGATCCTCTGCTGCCTGGTGCAGATTGGTCCGCTGCTGGTGCTGGTGCCGGCCATTATCTATCTCTACTGGAGTGGGGATACCACCTGGGGCACCGTACTGCTGGTCTGGAGTTGCGTGGTCGGTACGCTGGATAACGTGCTGCGCCCGGTGCTGATTCGGATGGGCGCTGACCTGCCGATGATATTGATCCTTTCCGGGGTGATCGGCGGCCTGTTCGCCTTCGGTATGATTGGCTTATTTATCGGTCCGGTGGTGCTGGCAGTCTCTTATCGCCTGGTGTCGGTCTGGGTGCATGAAGCGCCCGCGCCAGACGATGACCCGCTGGCCGTGGCCGAAGCCCTCACCGATCACGACGAAACCCCGCATTAAATCTGCTTCAGCAATGGTTAGGGCGGTTAATGATGATTGACCGCCCCAATTATTTTGCGTCACGTAAAGTTTATTTTTCATTAGCGGTTTTTAAGAAAAAAGCCATCTTTAGCCCTGAATCGACCATTCAGGGCTAAAAAAGATTACTTTCTGCACTGTTTCTTAAGGGAAATGCAGCATAAAAGGTGACAAAAGATTATCGGCTTTAAACTAATAAGAGGATTCTTAAAGACGTCAGCCGGTCTGGTGAATAACATGTTTCCTATGTTCGAAATCAACTCACTGATTTCTAAACAACCTTTTTCCCCTGAGTAAAGTAAAGAATTGCTGTGTGTAGTCTTTGCCCATCCCCTGTGATGGGCTTTTTTTTTGCCTGTCACTGGCCAGCCATAAATAGAAAAGGCCAGCAGAGCTGGCCTTTACGGGTGAATCAGGGTTGCCGTCAGGCAGATTTGTTTAACTGCGCCAGGCTTACCCAGGTCTCGACGACGGTGTCCGGGTTGAGCGATAAACTGTCAATCCCCTCCTCCATCAGCCAGGCAGCAAAGTCCTGATGATCCGACGGTCCCTGACCGCAAATCCCGACATATTTGCCCTGCTTCTTCGCTGCCTTGATCGCCATTGACAGCAGGGCTTTGACGGCCTCATTGCGCTCATCAAACAGTGCTGAAACCACCCCTGAGTCGCGGTCCAGTCCCAGCGTCAGCTGAGTCATGTCATTGGACCCGATCGAGAAGCCATCGAAGTGCTGCAGGAACTGCTCCGCCAGTAAGGCATTGGACGGGATTTCGCACATCATGATCACCTTCAGCCCGTTCTCTCCGCGCTTCAGTCCCTGACGGGCTAGCTCTTCAACCACCGCCTGCGCCTGATCGACGGTGCGTACGAACGGGATCATGATCTCCACGTTAGTCAGCCCCATCTCATTGCGTACCCGCTTCACAGCTTCACACTCCAGCGCAAAGCAGTCACGGAAACTGTCGGCGACATAGCGACCGGCACCCCGGAAGCCGAGCATTGGATTTTCCTCTTCCGGCTCGTAACGCTCACCGCCGACCAGGTTGGCATACTCATTGGTTTTGAAGTCCGAAAGTCGCACAATTACCCGTTTCGGTGCAAAAGCGGCCCCAAGTGTGGCAATCCCTTCAGTCAGGCGTCCGATGTAAAACTCAACCGGATCGTCAAATCCCTTCATCATTTTACGAATCTGCTGCTGCAGTTCCGGGGTCTGCTGATCAAATTCCAGCAGCGCTTTCGGGTGGACGCCAATCATGCGATTGATGATAAATTCCAGACGCGCCAGGCCAACGCCTTCATTCGGCAAACAGGCAAAGTCAAATGCGCGGTCAGGGTTGCCAACGTTCATCATGATTTTCAGCGGCAGCGTCGGCAGTGAATCAACCTGCGAACTGGTGACGTCAAAATCGAGCAACTGATCGTAGACATAACCGGTATCGCCTTCGGCACAGGAGACCGTGACCTGGTGGCCCTCTTTCAGACGATCGGTGGCATCACCACAGCCAACTACTGCCGGGATCCCCAGCTCACGCGCAATGATCGCCGCGTGACAGGTACGGCCGCCACGGTTGGTGACAATCGCCGAGGCCTTCTTCATGATCGGCTCCCAGTCCGGGTCGGTCATGTCAGTCACCAGCACATCGCCTTTTTCTATACGGTTCATTTCGCTGATGTCGTGAATCACCTTCACTTCACCGGCGCCGATACGATGACCAATTGCGCGGCCTTCTACTACCACACTGCCCTGGCCCTGCAGGGTGTAACGCTCCATCACCTGACCGTTTGAACGGACGGTTTCAGGACGCGCCTGCACGATAAACAGCTTGCCGGTGTGACCATCTTTGGCCCATTCGATATCCATCGGACGCTTATAGTGCTGTTCAATCAGCACCGCCTGCTGCGCCAGCGCCTGCACTTCGTCATCAGAGAGACAGAAGCGATCGCGCTCCGCTTCCGGCACATCTTCAATCCGCACCTGTTCGCCATGCTTCAGTGAATCGGCATAGACCATGCGAACTTTTTTCGAGCCCATATTGCGGCGCACAATCGACGGCCGGCCAGCCGCCAGCGTCGGTTTATGCACATAGAACTCATCGGGGTTAACCGCGCCCTGCACCACCATCTCACCCAGGCCCAGCGCTGCGGTGATGAATACCACCTGATCAAAGCCGGATTCAGTATCGATAGTAAACATCACGCCGGAAGCGGCAAGGTCGGAACGGACCATTCGCTGGACGCCCGCTGATAAAGCCACGCCACGGTGGTCATAGCCCTGATGCACGCGGTAAGAGATGGCACGGTCGTTAAACAGCGAAGCATAGACATGCTTCACCGCCACCATCACTGCCTCGATGCCCTGCACGTTGAGGAAGGTTTCCTGCTGACCGGCAAAAGAGGCATCGGGCATATCTTCAGCCGTCGCCGATGAGCGAACCGCAAAGGAGGCTTCGGCATCGTCGGCCGAGAGCTGCTGATAGGCTTCAAGGATTGCCGCTTCGAGTTCCGGCAGGAACGGCGTTTCAACAATCCACTGACGAATTTGCTTACCGGCTTTCGCCAGCGCATCAACATCATCAATATCGGTGCTATCCAGTAATGCATAAATGCGCTGGTTCAGTCCGCTTTGATCGAGAAACAGGTTGAAGGCATACGAGGTGGTCGCAAAACCGTTGGGAACCGAGACCCCAAGCGACGACAAATTAGTAATCATTTCACCCAGAGAGGCATTTTTGCCCCCCACCCGATCAACATCATGCATGCCAAGCTGGTTATACCAGAGCACTAGCGGCTGTTCGCCTTTATTGGACATTGAGCTTATCCTTTATCAATGAATGGGCACATGGAATATTCTGCAATCAACCCGTTCAGCCTGGCATAAGCCCCTGGCAATGACGATCTGTTGAATCGTTAAAGCAGAATATTGGCAACAGATTCGGAATTGTGCACGCCAGAATAACCCGTTGCGCAAGCGGTTTATTTTTCGCTAACTGTCTGATGCAACAGTAAATGACAGCTTTTCAGTCACTTAATAATTGTTTTTTGTTGCGCAACAAGCAGGGTGACTATTTACGGTCCCCGAAAGAGTGACCGCCAAATTATGCGGAATGAAACACGCTTTCATTTTTACTGATGTGCTAAAACAGGGCGTTAATAATGCAACTAAAAGATTCATAACAGGGAAATATGGATTATTTATTTTATCTCGCGGCGCTTTCTGACCGCTCATTCTTTGCAGAGGCTGACCCGTCATGACGACTGACAGAAGCGTTTTCTATATTTCCGATGGTACTGCCATCACCGCCGAAGTGCTGGGCCATGCGGTGCTGTCACAGTTTCCGGTCAATATCACCAGCCTGACGCTGCCGTTTGTTGAAAATGTTCAGCGGGCGCAGGCGGTCAAAGCGCAGATCAATGCCCTTTATCAGCAGAGCGGTGTGCGGCCGCTGGTGTTCTTTTCTATTGTTACGCCGGAAGTGCGCGACATCATTGTTCAGAGCGAAGGCTTTTGTCAGGACATCGTTCAGGCGCTGGTGGCCCCGTTGCAGCAGGAGCTGGGATTATCGCCAGCACCGGTAGCTCACCGCACCCACGGGCTGGATGCCAGCAACCTCGGCAAATATGATGCGCGTATCGCCGCGATTGATTACACCCTGGCGCATGATGACGGCATTTCGCTGCGCGGTCTGGAAGACGCTCAGGTCATTCTGCTGGGCGTGTCGCGCTGTGGCAAAACCCCCACCAGCCTCTATCTGGCGATGCAGTTTGGTATCCGTGCCGCCAACTACCCTTTTATCGCGGATGATATGGATAACCTCAAACTGCCGCCGGCGCTGCGCGCGCATCAGCATAAACTGTTCGGGCTGACTATCGATCCGGAACGGCTGGCCGCCATTCGCCAGGAGCGGGCGGAAAATACCCGTTACGCCTCAATGCGCCAGTGCCGGCTGGAAGTGGGAGAAGTGGAAGCGCTGTTCCGGACCCATCAGATCCGCTATCTCAACAGCACCAACTACTCGGTGGAGGAGATCGCCACCAAAATTCTCGACATCATGGGCCTGACCCGCCGCATGTACTAAGCGTCTCCCCGCGGCCGCGATGTAAAGCGTCGCTGCCGTCGGTTTTGATTTCATTATTAATTCCCGGGTTGAATTCGCAGGCTAATGGTTTATTGTGACCACCATCACTTCCCGGTATTTCACCGTTGCGAAGAATAGTTTCCGAGAAAATCATGAACAAAACCGACGAATTGCGTACCGCGCGCATTGGCAGCCTGATTACGCCTGCCAGCCTTGCGGCCGGACATCCTGTCTCAGACGCCATTGCTGATAACGTCACGGCGGCCCGCCAGCGTATTGCCCGTATCCTGACCGGTGAAGATCCACGTCTGCTGGTGATTATCGGCCCCTGCTCACTGCACGACCCAAAAGCGGCGCTGGAGTATGCCGAACGCCTGAATGCCCTGCGCGTCCGTTATCAGGATCGACTGGAGATCGTGATGCGCGCCTACTTCGAGAAGCCGCGTACCGTTGTGGGCTGGAAAGGGCTGATCTCCGATCCCGATCTGGATGGCAGCTATGACGTGAACCGCGGGATTGGCATTGCTCGCCAGTTGCTGATTGATATCAACGCCCTTGGCTTACCGACCGCGACAGAGTTTCTCGATATGGTGATCGGACAGTTTATTGCCGATCTGATCAGCTGGGGCGCAATTGGTGCTCGTACCACCGAAAGCCAGATCCACCGTGAAATGGCTTCTGCACTCTCCTGTCCGGTCGGCTTTAAAAATGGTACCGACGGCAATGTCCGCATTGCGGTAGATGCGATTCGTGCCGCCCGCGCCAGCCATATGTTCCTGTCACCGGATAAGCTCGGTCAGATGACCATCTATCAGACCAGCGGCAACCCGCATGGCCATGTGATCCTGCGCGGTGGCAAGCAGCCTAACTATCACGCCAGCGATGTGGCAGACGCGGCGGCCAGCCTGACAGAATTTAACTTACCGCAACAGCTGGTGATCGACTTCAGTCACGGCAACTGCCTGAAGCAGCATCGCCGTCAGCTTGATGTGGCGGCCGATGTGGCGCAGCAGATCGTAGCCGGATCGCGTGCGGTCGCCGGCGTGATGATTGAGAGCTTCCTTGCAGAGGGTAATCAGAAGGTGGTCGGCGGTGAACCGCTGGTTTATGGCCAGTCGATTACCGATCCCTGCCTCGGCTGGCAGGACAGTGAAGCCGTGCTTGCCCTGCTCGCCGAGGCAGTCTCCTGCCGTTTCTGAGTTAGCTGGAACAGCTCACCTCTAAGGTTTTACCCCAGTCTGGCGGCCGTTGACGATATTCAGCGGCCGTCTGATCGCTGAAAGGTTGCTGCAGCGCCTGGTGCAATCGCGCCAGCGCGCCCTGCTCTCCCCGCTCTGCCTCATCAATCGCCTGCTGTGCCAGATAGTTACGTAACACCACTGCCGGATTCGCCGATTTCATCACTGCCTGTCGGCTGGCATCGGGCACCTCTTCCTGCAATAACCGCGCACGATAGCGCTGATACCAACCATCAAAGGCTTCACGATCGATAAACTCATCGCGCAGCGGTGAACGGGATTCAGCCTGCTGCGTCTCACTTAACAAGCGGAAGGTCAGCGTATAGTCGCTGTGCTCTTTGGTCATCAGCGCCAGCAGTTCGGTCAGAATTTCGTTGTCGCCGCTCTCCGCCGTCAGCAAGCCGAGCTTAGCCCGCATCCGTTCGCCCCAGACCCGCATCAGTTCCGGCTCGTAAACGCTCAGCGCCTGCTTCAGCTGCTCTGTAGTCATTAGCCCGGACAGCGCATGTGCCAGCCGGTTGAGGTTCCATAAGCCGATCATCGGCTGATTTTCGAAGCTGTAGCGCCCCTGATAATCGCTGTGGTTACAGATGTAATCGGGCTGGTAGTCATCAAGGAAGCCGAACGGGCCATAATCGATGGTCAGGCCCAGAATCGACATGTTGTCGGTATTCATCACGCCATGGGCGAAACCGACGCTTTGCCACAGCGCGATCAGGCGTGCCGTGCGCAGGACCACATCGGTAAACCACAGTTGATAGCGTTCAGCATCCTCTGTCAGGTGCGGCCAGTGGTGGCGGATCGCATAATCGGCCAGTTGCTGCACCTTATCCTGCTGCTGGCTGTAGAAGAAATGTTCGAAGTGGCCAAAGCGCAGATGGCTCGGCGAGATCCGCATCAGCATGGCGCCGCGTTCCGGCGTTTCACGATAGACCGGTTCATCGCCAATCGATAACGTCAGCGCCCGGGTGGTCGGGATACCCAGATGATGCAGCGCCTCTGAGGCCAGAAATTCGCGCACGCTGGAACGGATCACTGCACGGCCGTCCCCCATCCGTGAATAGGGCGTCAGACCCGCGCCTTTCAGATGCCAGTCAAGCTTGCTGCCATCTTCCAGCCGCTGTTCGCCCAGCAGAATACCGCGCCCGTCGCCCAGTTGCCCGGCCCAGACGCCAAACTGGTGGCCGCTGTAAACCTGCGCCAGCGGCTGCATGCCGGGCAGTAAGGCCGCGCCGTGCCAGACATCATGACCGTCACCGGTAAACAGCGCCTCATCCAGCCCCATTGAGGCGGCCAGCGGTGCGTTATGATAGAGCAGGCGTCCGCCTGTCAGCGGCGTGGGGGTAAGCGCGGTGTAACACCCTGTCAGTTCGCGAAACCAGGTGTTGTCAAAGGTAAGCTTGCCAGTGGACATTGTTTCTCCCATGCGACGCTCAGCGATACGTCGTTCAGCTAAAACCTTCAGTGTAACGCTGATATCGGGGATTAAACAGGTCGCATCAGCACGGATGCAGGGAGGATGGCACGCGGTTGTCGGCACTGATTAGTGAGCATAGCGCATCTGATTTCACCACCGGGAACAACGCGCCCTGCAAATGCGCACCGCTCAGCTGAAGGGCTTTGTCCAGCAGCGCCTCATCGTCAATGCCACAAATAATGATCTGATCGCAATGGGATCGGAAGTTATCGATAATGCTTTGTATAAACGGCACGAAAGAGGCGCGTTTGGCCAGCGAGTGAATAAATCCTTTATCGAGACTGATACAGTTAAATAAATTATCGTAGACTGCATTGGCCGGTGATTTTCCGGCACCAAAATGCGAAAGCGATAAATTAAATTCAGCCCGCAGGCTCTGTAGCAACGGATTATTTCTGCCCTGCCTGAGGTGCGGAAACGTTTCAGTGATATCCAGCCGCACATAAGGAAGCTGCTTTATTTTCCGCATCAGCAATTCACTTTCCAGCAGGGTGTGCGCCATTCCCTCATCAATTCGAATTAATGCCGAAACCGTGTGGGTTTCAAACAGCGCGCGATACTGCTCCAGTAATCCAATCTGACTCTGTAACAGGCGCAGCTGCTGCGATTCGTCCAGCTGCGGCAGCAGCAGGTCCTGCGGCAGGGTGATAGGTGCACTTTCATGCACAAACTGGGTTACCAGCTCGACAGCGGTCAGCCGCCCGTCAACATCACAGGCAGGGTAGAACCAAATTTCCGACTGATAGTCGGCCGATAAGTGAATTTTCATTTCTACTGCCAGAATATGCGGCGATGGTTATATCCTATATGAATGGATACAGGCAGGCAATAGGACCAAATCATTGAAGAGATGGACTTAATTAGCCTTCCATCGCCGTTTGCCGTCTGACAATCTCGCTTAAGCCAAATAGGACTAATAAAACCCCGGTTATTAGTGGAATTAAACCGGAAGACATTATGATTAATAAAATCCCGCCGGGATAAATGTCATTTAAAATAAAACTTTCACTGGCGGGTTAAGGTCTGATTTAAATTGGACTTAAGTCGGCGGGATGGGCGCACGGTTAAATGCGCCGCGCCTGCCAGAACACTTTACGCCAGTAGACATTATCCAGCGATGACCGGATCACGCCCTGGCTGGTCGAGGCATGGATAAAGGCGTTATCGGTGTCATAAATCCCGACGTGTAAGCCATTTTCTCCGCGGCCGGTTTTAAAAAATACCAAATCACCCGGCAGCAGATCGTCCTTACTGATCCGCGTACCAATATCGCTCTGCGCCGCAGTGGTGCGCGGTAATTGCAGGGCGAATTTGTCACGGAAGGTGAGATAAACAAAGCCGGAGCAATCGACGCCGTTGCGGCTCATGCCACCATAGCGATAAGGCGTACCACGCCAGTTGCCAAGCTGATCGTTCAACTGGGCAATCACGGTGATCGAATCGGAAAGACGGCCGTTAATGGGCGGCGCGTGATGACTGCAGCCCGTCAGTAGCAGAACCCAAAGCAGCAAAGCCAGGCGCATCGCCAAATGTCCTTATCAGAAGTTACGACCGGCTTAATGTAGCGGGAAAGCGCGCCGGGTGGCAAGTGTCAGGGCAGCACTGTCAGCAGCGTGCGCCCTTCTATTTCCAGCTGGCGAAACGCAATCTGATACAGCGGCGTCAGTTGCGACGGCGTCAGTACCATCGCAGGCGTTCCCTGCGCCACAACCTGGCCCTGATGCATCAGCCAGACGCAATCAGCCTGTTGCAGGCTGTGATTGAGGTCATGGCTGCTGGCGATGACGCTGATACCCGCCGCGCACAGCTCAGCAATTAAATCATCCACCGCTTTCTGCTGGGCCAGATCCAGCGCGGTTAGCGGCTCGTCGAGGATCAGTAACCGGCCACGCGGATTAATCTGCGGATCGATCTGGGCACAGACCGCAGCCAGCCGGACGCGTTGCCACTCACCGCCAGAGAGCTGGGTCAACAAACGGGTTAACTTGTCATCCAGCTGCAGCCGTTGCAGCAGCGTAGTCAGGCGCCGATCCGCGCCGGTATCAGCCGGTTGCAGATGCAGGCGCAAATAGTGCCAGACCGGCATCTGGCTCAGTGGTAACTGCTGCTGAGGCAACCAGCCCCGCACCTGCGCCAGCGCGCTGCCGTGCCAGTTACCCAGCGGACGCTGATCCAGCTCGACGCTGCCGTCAGCGGATTGCAGACCGGCGATGACGCTCAGTAAGGTGCTTTTGCCGGCACCGTTCGGCCCGACCAGATGCAGCAGCTGACCGGCATCCAGCGCACTGCTAAACGGCAGCAGCCGTCCGGAGACGGCTACCTGTTTCAACCGCAACAGCATTTATTTTGCCAGCGCCTGCTTGATGGTCTCCAGAATGATCGGATCTTCCGGCGTCATATCAGGTGCAAAACGCTGAATAACCGTGCCGTCACGGCCAATCAGGAATTTTTCGAAGTTCCACAGGATATCTCCTGGCGCTTTCGGGCCCCGGCCTTTGCTCACCTGGCGCTCATAAAAACCACTGCCTTCCGGACGCACGGCGTCAGGTCGTGCCGCCACCAGCTGGGCATAGAGCGGATGGCGTTGTTCGCCATTAACCTCGGTTTTTTCAAACATCGGAAACGTCACGCCATAAGTGGTGCTGCAGAAGGTTTTGATCTCCTCACTGCTGCCCGGCTCTTGCTCAAGAAACTGGTTGCAGGGAAAGCCCAGCACGCTGAAACCCTGATCCTGCCAGGCTTTTTGCAGATTCTCCAGCTCTTCATATTGCGGCGTCAGACCGCATTTAGAGGCGACATTGACCACCAGCAGTACCTTGCCCTGCCACTGTGACAGCGTGGTTTTTTCCCCATCAAGCGTAACCAGTTCAGTTTGATAAATGCTCATTCTGGATTCCTATCGTGGATGTTAAATAACCAGCCGAGGCTAGCGTGAAGATTTCACCAGTAATGCAATAAACAACGGTGCACCGAGCGTTGCGGTCACCACGCCAATCGGTAATTCAGCTGCGGTCAGTGCCAGGCGGGCGACGATGTCGGCGCCCAGCAGCACACTGGCACCGGCCAGCGCGGACGCCGGCAGCAGATAACGGTGATCGCTGATGCCGCTCAGGCGCAGCAGATGTGGGATCACCAGCCCGACAAAGCCGATGGCCCCGGCCATGGCGACGCTAACGCCCACCAGCCAGCCCATCGCCAGCACCAGCAGATTGCGCCAGCAGAACAGCGACAGGCCAAGCTGGCGTGCCGAAGTCTCGCCCAGTGCCAGTAAATTCAGTATCCGGCCGCTGCCGTTCAGCGCCAGCATCACCGGCAATAAGGCCAGCATCATCCAGCCGTAGCGCCAGTCAATACCGCTGAAGCCGCCCATCATCCAGTACATCAGCTGACGTAAATCAAGACTGGTGCTGAAGTAAACCGCCCAGGTCATGATAGCGCTGCAGATGATGCCCAGCGCAACGCCGGTCAGCAGCAGCCGGGTCACGGAGAGCTGGCGATGGGCGAAATGCAACAGTATTAAGGTGATGATCAGCGCACCGGCCATCGCCGCCAGGCTCAGGCTCCACAGTGAGCCGCTGCCGAGCAGTACCCCGAGCACCAGCCCTATCCCGGCACCATTCGAGACGCCAAGCAGTCCCGGCTCGGCCAGGGGATTGGTAAACAGTGCCTGCATCACCACGCCGCATAACGCCAGTGAGGCGCCCACCAGCATCACAGCCACGCTGCGCGGCAGCCGCAGCTGCCAGACAAACAGCCTGCTGCTGTCATTGAGCCAGTGTGACGGCGCAATCCAGCTGTCGCCAGCGCACAGGCTGACAATAAGTAGCGCAAGCAGCGCAATAGCCAGCCCCGCCAGCCATTTCTGGCTACGGCGATCGGCCTGGTGAGCAAGCTGGTCTAGCAAAGACATAAGCAGGATTAGCTGAGAAAACAGAGATTTGATTGTAGAGGGATTGCAGAAAAAAGAAAGGCTGCTGGTGATGCGCACCGGCGCGGTTGCCGGGAAGCGTGAGGCCGGGAATGCCTGAAATGAAAAAAGGCCGCTTGCGCGGCCTTTTTGAAACGCTGAAATCAGTCAGTCTCTTTGGGTGTAGCGTTCTCTACGCGGCTTTTCAGCTTCTGCCCTGGGCGGAAGGTCACTACGCGACGCGCAGTAATCGGAATATCTTCCCCCGTTTTCGGGTTTCTGCCAGGACGCTGGTTTTTGTCGCGCAGGTCGAAATTGCCAAACCCAGACAGTTTTACCTGTTCTCCATTTTCCAAAGCGCGGCGTACCTCTTCGAAAAACAGCTCCACTAACTCTTTTGCATCGCGTTTGCTCAGCCCGAGTTTCTCAAACAGGTACTCTGACATTTCAGCTTTTGTAAGCGCCATAGGTTCAATCCCTCAAGGTTGCCTGGAATCGCTCTTTTAATGCCGCAACGCATTTGCCAACGGTCGCGGCAATCTCCTCTTCTTCGAGTGTCCGGCTGGTATCCTGCAAAATCAGGCTGATTGCGAGGCTCTTGTAACCCTCAGAAACGCCCTTACCGCGGTACACGTCAAACAAGTTTACGCCAACTACCTGATTTACGCCAACTTTCTTACACTCCGCGATGATATCTGCTGCAGGGACGTTTTCAGCCACCACAACGGCAATATCACGACGGTTCGCCGGGAAGCGTGAAATCTCGCGCGCGTCAGGCAGGACGCGGTCTGCGACCTTATTCCAAAGCAGTTCAAAGACTAAGGTGCGACCATTGAGATCAAGCTTACGTTCCAGCTCAGGATGAACCACTCCGATAAATCCGATTCGTTCATCATGCAAATAAATCGCAGCGCTCTGTCCTGGATGCAACGCCGGATTCGCTTCAGCCCGGAAGCTGATGTCGTCCAGTTTGCCAGTTAAATCGAGCAGCGATTCTAAATCGCCTTTTAAATCATAGAAGTCAACCGTCTGGCGCGCCAGATCCCAGTGCTCTTCAGCGCGGTTGCCGCTCAGTACGCCAGCCAGCATAAGATCCTGACGGATGCCAAGATCGGCCTGACTATCCGGCACAAAGCGCAGGCCGCTCTCAAACAGGCGCACCCGGCTCTGCTGACGGTTCTGGTTGTAGACCACCGCACTCAGTAAGCCGGTCCACAGAGAGAGACGCATGGTCGACATATCGCTGGAGATCGGGCTGGGCAGCAACAGTGCCTCTTCACCCGGATGCAGCAGCTGCTGAATTTTCGGGTCCACAAAGCTGTAGGTAATCGCTTCCTGATAGCCTTTATCGACCAACAGAGTTTTGGCACGCTTCAGCGACAGATTTGCTTCGCGGTGGCGGGTCATCACCAGGCCGGCCTGTACCGGCACGTCCGGAATGTTGTTGTAGCCATAGATACGGGCGACTTCTTCAACCAGATCTTCTTCAATCGCCATATCAAAACGCCAGCTCGGCGCAACCGCCTGCCACTGGCCCTCAGCGGCGCTCACCTGGCAACCGAGGCGGGTCAGAATATCCGTCACCTGCTGATCCGGGATAACGTGTCCAATCAGACGGTCCAGCTTCTCACGACGCAGGGTAATGGTGGCCTGCGGCGGTAACGCGGCCTGATGGGTCTGATCGATGATCGGACCCGCTTCACCACCACAGATGTCTAACAGCAGCGCGGTCGCACGCTCCAGCGCCATCTGCTGCAGAGCCGGATCGACGCCACGCTCATAACGATGTGACGCATCAGTGTGTAAACCGTGACGACGTGCGCGGCCGGTAATCGAGAGCGGGTCGAAATAGGCGCACTCAAACAGGATATTCTGCGTTTCGCTGTTCACACCGGAATGCTCGCCGCCAAAAATACCGGCCATCGCCAGCGCTTTCTGGTGATCGGCGATCACCAGGGTGTCGCTCTGTAAAGTGGCTTCGGTGCCGTCCAGCAGCGTCAGGGTTTCCCCCTCTTTCGCCATCCGCACCACAATCCCGCCATCAATACGGTCGAGATCAAAGGCGTGCATCGGCTGACCCAGCTCCAGCAGCACATAGTTGGTGATATCAACGATAGGGTCGATAGAACGAATGCCACAGCGACGCAGCTTCTCTTTCATCCACAGCGGAGTCGCCGCCGTGACGTTCACGCCTTTCACGACGCGGCCCAGATAGCGCGGACAGGCTTCGGTTGCATCCACCCGAATCGGGAAGGTCTCGTTCAGCGTCGCCGCTACCGGCTGGATCTCCGGCATGTTGAGCGGCAGGCCATTCAGGACGGCCACATCACGCGCAATACCGATAATGCCCAGACAGTCGGCGCGGTTCGGCGTGACGCTGATTTCGATGGTGTTGTCATCCAGCTGCAGATAGTCGCGGATGTCAGTCCCAATCGGCGCATCCGCAGGCAGTTCGATAATGCCGTTGTGATCGTCGGAAATACCCAGTTCGGAGAACGAGCAGAGCATGCCCTCGGACGGTTCGCCACGCAGTTTTGCGGCTTTGATTTTGAAATCACCCGGCAGTACGGCACCCACGGTCGCCACGGCGACTTTCAGGCCCTGACGGCAGTTTGGCGCGCCACAGACGATATCCAGCAGGCGATCGCCGCCGGTGTTGATTTTGGTGACGCGCAGTTTGTCGGCGTTCGGGTGCTGACCGCACTCCACAACTTCACCTACTACCACGCCGTGGAACGCGCCCGCGACCGGGTCCACGCCATCCACTTCCAGGCCGGCCATGGTAATTTGCTCAGACAGCGCCGCGCTGTCCAGGGCTGGATTTACCCATTCGCGTAACCAGAGTTCACTGAATTTCATTGGATAACCTGCCCTTACTTAAATTGTTTGAGGAAACGTAAATCGTTTTCGAAGAATGCACGCAGATCGGTCACGCCATAGCGCAGCATGGTCAGACGCTCCATTCCCATACCAAAGGCGAAGCCGGAGTAAACTTCCGGATCGATGCCGACATTGCGCAGCACGTTTGGATGCACCATGCCGCAGCCCAGCACTTCCAGCCATTTACCGTTTTTGCCCATCACATCCACTTCCGCCGAAGGCTCGGTGAACGGGAAATAGGAGGGACGGAAACGAATCTGCAAATCTTCTTCAAAGAAGTTGTTCAGGAAATCGTGCAGCGTGCCTTTGAGATTGGTAAAGCTGATGTTTTTATCGACAATCAGCCCTTCCATCTGATGGAACATCGGCGTGTGAGTCTGATCGTAATCGTTACGGTAGACGCGGCCTGGAGCGATGATGCGAATCGGCGGCTGCTGGTTTTTCATGGTACGAATCTGCACGCCAGACGTCTGGGTACGCAGCAGACGCGTCGCGTCGAACCAGAAGGTGTCATGATCGGCGCGTGCCGGGTGATGGCCAGGAATATTCAGCGCATCAAAGTTATGGTAATCGTCTTCGATCTCCGGGCCCGTCACCACCGCGAAACCCAATTCGCCGAAAAAGGTTTCGATACGGTCGATGGTGCGGGTTACCGGATGCAGACCGCCATTCTCAATGCGGCGGCCAGGCAGTGAAACGTCAATCGTTTCGGCGGCCAGACGCGCATTCAGTACCGCCGACTCCAGCGCGTCTTTGCGTGCGTTCAGACGCTCGGTGACCTGCTGTTTAGCTTCGTTGATCACCGCGCCCGCTGCCGGACGCTCTTCGGCTGGCAGCTCGCGTAAGGTGGTCATCTGCAGGGTCAGATGGCCTTTCTTACCCAGGTATTCGACGCGCACCGCGTCAAGGGCGGCGATATCTGTCGCCCCGTCGATGGCCGCCGTGGCGTTGGCCACCAGTTCTGCGAGTTGGGACATAGTTTCCTCTTTTTCCAGTCAGGCTGGTCAGTTCTCGTTGGGACCTGCCGGTCCAATATGCTAGCGCCAGAAACAAAAAAGCCTCCACGAGGGAGGCTTTCAGCGCGATTTTTCGTTTCTCTTCTTATGCGCAAAAGCCCCCGAATGTCAGGCGCTAAAGTAAAAAAAGAAACGGAAAATAGCAGCAGTCATGCTTGCGGTTACCTTGTCATGAATCATGAGGGTACTATTGAAATGCGTGGCGAAGAAAATGTCAATCTTTTGCGCGAGTTACAGGCAATAAAAAAGGGAGCAAGCTCCCTTTTTCATCCGGCTTACGCCAGTGCTGATTTCGCTTTTTCGACCAGTGCAGAGAATGCCACTTTATCGAATACTGCGATGTCAGCCAGAATCTTACGGTCAATCTCAATGGCTGCTTTTTTCAGACCATTGATGAAACGGCTGTAAGACATGCCGTTCTGACGTGCCGCTGCGTTGATACGCGCGATCCACAGCTGACGGAACTGACGCTTACGTTGACGACGGTCACGGTAAGCATACTGACCAGCTTTGATAACAGCCTGGAAGGCAACGCGGTAAACACGTGAACGTGCACCGTAATAGCCTTTAGCTTGTTTTAAGATTTTTTTGTGACGTGCGCGAGCAACTACACCACGTTTAACGCGAGCCATGTGAGCTCTCCTGTTCTATATTCTGTTTAAAAAAATGGACTTATGCGTACGGCAGGCAGGCAATAACCAGACCCAGATCGCCTTTGGACACCATGCCTTTAGGGCGCAGGTGACGTTTACGCTTAGTAGATTTTTTGGTCAGAATATGACGCAGGTTTGCGTGTTTACGCTTGAAGCCGCCAGAAGCGGTCTTCTTGAAGCGCTTAGCCGCGCCACGTACAGTTTTAATCTTTGGCATTTTAAAAAATATCCACTTCGCATTGTTGATAACATGACCCAGACAGGCGAACAGTTAACCGCACAGCGCGAACGCTGCGCGGCCAATGTTACTTGAAAGCCTACTGTTTCTTCTTAGGAGCGAGCACCATGATCATCTGGCGGCCTTCGATCTTCGAAGGGAAGGATTCGACAATGGCCAAATCCAGATCTTCACACAGGTCTTTACGGACGCGGTTAAGCACTTCCATACCGATCTGCTGGTGCGCCATCTCACGACCGCGAAAACGCAGCGTGATTTTGGCTTTATCGCCTTCTTCCAGAAAGCGAATCAGGTTGCGTAGTTTGACCTGATAGTCGCCATCATCGGTTCCAGGACGGAATTTGATTTCCTTAACCTGAATAACTTTTTGCTTCTTCTTCTGTTCCTTAGAAGATTTGCTTTTTTCATAGAGGAACTTGCCGTAATCCATGATGCGGCAGACCGGCGGTTCGGCGTTCGGGCTGATTTCTACTAAATCAACACCCGCTTCCTCGGCTTTTTCCAAAGCTTCGCGTAATGTGACAATGCCAATCGGCTCGCCATCCATGCCTGTTAAGCGCACTTCAGTTGCACGGATTTCACTGTTGATTTTGTTCGGACGCGTCGGTAGTACTCGTTTTCCGCCTTTAATACTTTATTCCTCCAATTGGTGAAGATTTCGGCTGCGAATCTCTTGTTGAAGTTTCTCAACAAACACATCGACATCCATCGACCCAAGGTCTTTACCACGGCGGGTGCGAACGGCCACTTTGCCAGCTTCCACCTCTTTATCACCGCAGACCAACATATAAGGGACGCGACGTAATGTATGCTCGCGGATTTTAAAGCCTATCTTCTCATTTCTCAAGTCTGCCTTCACACGAATGCCAGCATTCTGCAGCTTACGCGTCAAAGACTCAACATATTCTGCTTGTCCATCGGTAATATTCATTACCACGACTTGCAGCGGTGCCAGCCAGCTTGGGAAGAAACCAGCGAATTCTTCGGTCAGTATACCGATGAAACGCTCCATCGACCCCAGAATCGCACGGTGAATCATCACTGGCGTCTGACGATCGTTGTTTTCGCCCACGTAGGTTGCTTCAAGGCGTTTTGGCAGGGAAAAGTCTAGCTGAACTGTTCCGCACTGCCAGGCGCGATCAAGACAATCGTACAAAGTAAACTCAATTTTAGGACCGTAGAACGCACCTTCGCCTGGCTGGAACTCAAACTCAATGTTGTTCTCGTTCAGCGCGGCGGCCAGATCTTCCTCAGCACGGTCCCACATTTCATCAGTGCCGATACGCTTTTCAGGACGGGTGGACAATTTCACCACAATCTTTTCAAAGCCGAAGGTGCTGTACATGTCATAAACCATGCGGATACAGCTATTCACTTCGTCACGCACCTGCTCTTCAGTACAGAAGACGTGTGCATCGTCCTGGGTAAAGCCACGAACGCGCATCAGACCGTGCAGCGCTCCTGATGGCTCATTACGGTGACAGCTACCAAACTCCGCCATGCGCAGCGGCAGGTCACGGTAGGATTTCAGACCCTGATTAAAGATCTGAACATGCCCAGGACAGTTCATCGGCTTGATGCAATATTCACGGTTCTCAGACGAGGTGGTGAACATCGCTTCTTTGTAGTTTTCCCAGTGCCCGGTTTTTTCCCACAACACGCGATCCATCATGAATGGACCTTTGACTTCCTGGTACTGGTACTCTTTTAGCTTGCTGCGGACAAACACTTCCAGCTCGCGGAAGATGGTCCAGCCGTCATTATGCCAGAATACCATGCCCGGCGCTTCTTCCTGCATGTGGTAGAGGTCAAGCTGCTTACCAATCTTACGATGGTCACGCTTCGCCGCCTCTTCCAGACGCTGCAGATAGGCGGCCAGTTGCTTCTTGTCTGCCCACGCGGTGCCATAAATACGCTGCAGCATTTTGTTATTGCTGTCGCCGCGCCAGTAGGCACCGGAGATTTTCTGCAGCTTGAAATGATGACAGAAACGCATGTTCGGCACGTGCGGACCGCGGCACATGTCGACATATTCTTCGTGATGATAAAGGCCAGGATGGTCATCGTGGCTGATGTTTTCATCAAGAATGGTGGTCTTGTAGACTTCACCCCGCGCCGCGAACACGTCGCGCGCTTCCTGCCAGCTGACTTTTTTCTTCACCACGTCATAGTTGGTTTCAGCCAACTGATGCATGCGTTTTTCCAGCAGGTCGATATCTTCCTGGGTCAGAGTACGATCAATATCGACATCATAATAGAAGCCGTTATCAATCACCGGACCGATAGCCATTTTGGTATCCGGCCACAGCTGCTTAATCGCATGCCCTAACAGGTGCGCGCAGGAGTGACGGATGATTTCCAGACCCGCTTCGTCTTTTGCGGTAATGATCGCAACGGACGCATCTTCAGTGATGGGATCGACAGCATCAACCAGTTCACCATTAACGCGACCCGCGATGCAGGCTTTTGCTAATCCCGGGCCGATGTCCAGCGCGATATCCATCACGCTGACAGGGCGATCAAATACACGCTGGCTGCCATCAGGAAGCGTAATTACAGGCATTTCATATCCTTAATTGCAGTGGTAAGCCACACGAAAGCTTACATGCAACATCATGTAAATTTAATGACCCGGCGTTATGTCAGACCCACAGTGTCGGAATGTCGCCAGGATTTCAGTGCGGAAGCGATGATAGCAGTTTTCCCGGGCGAGAAAAACCCATGCCGTTTTCGCTAAGCCTCGGAGAGATCAAAAAAAAGCGGCCTGACTCATCGTCAGACCGCCTGGCATGCTGCTGCGGGAAACCGCCTTACATGGCGTAAGAGAGCATGATAGAGGTTTTGGTATCGGTGCGATCCGGCGCAGACTCTGGTGGATTGTTGTTCCAGGTCACGTTGTAAGCCAGCTTCAGCGCGAAGTGGCTATTGATGGCAACCTGCAGGCCGGTTTCAGAGTTGAGGGTGGTGTCTTCACCGAAGCTGCTCAGCACGGAGACACCCTGCACGAATTTGGTGGTATCAGTCAGCTGCCACTGGTAGCTGATGGCGCCGTAGCCCAGCGCTTTAGTTTCATGACCGCCATCGTGGAAGTCATCATAACGTACACCCGGACCAAATTCCGCACGCAGCGAATGCACCGGGCCGTTCAGAATCTGGCGACCGTAACCGGCAGTCAGCACATCACGTGAATCGTAGCCGTTGAAGCGATCGCTTAACCAGCTTGCCTGACCAAACAGGTAGTCATAGGAGTTGAGGTTATAACGTGAACGGCCACCGATGTTATAGGTCTCAGACGAGCGCTCATCATTTGATGAAGTATTCGCTGCGTTGCCCCATAAGCTGTATGCCATCGATGACTGATACCAGGTCATGTTGGTCTGAGCGGTCATGGATGAACTGGTGGTGTTACCGGTTTGCGCCAGGTAACCTGCAGATGCAGAACCTTCGAACGGTTTTTTCGCCGTGGAAGGGTCATCCATTGAAGTAAATACGGCATTATCGGCCAGTGCCTGGTGGCAAAACGCTCCGGCGGAGAGCAAAAGAACAGCAGACAGCTTATTAAAGGCTTTCATTAAATGTGATCCGTGCGACAGTTTAAAAAACGGAGAGTCTGAAGCGTTTTGCCGGGCAATCAATGCAATTTACGGTAAGTTTTGTAAAAAAATATTAACTCGCTCGAAATGCGTGGTATTGCTCTGAAACCGCATGTTAATTGGGACTCTTCTGATTAACGCGGCGCATTATAGTGGTCCCCACAGCAAAATACAGCCGCTGCGCAACAAGATTTTTCAGAACGTTAACCGTTGCCGTTGACAGGTTTTTACGTTCCGTCGTCAGCGTATGCTTTCACCATCCCCTTAATAACTCGCTCATTTTTTCACCATGGTCTACGCTCAGTTCAGTTTCTCTACCCAGAGGTGCATGATGAGCAGCAATTCCTTAACCCGTTATATCGTCACGTTGCAGTATCAGGAATCTGGCTTAAGTGACATTCTTGAGCTAACCGGCGCAATGACTGCTGCCGGGTTTACCACCACCCTGACGGATGATGAGGGGCACCCGCATGAGCTGGGGACCAATAGCTTTGGTATTGTTACCACGCTGGAGGAAGACGATCTGCGACAGCAGGTCGCTGCCGCTGGCGAAAGCGCACTGGGACAAAAGCCAGAAGTGACCGTCACCACCTTTGAGCAGTTCCTGCGCGACGCCGCCGATCATCGCCCTGCCGCCTCTCCGGCTGAGTAAAGGGTGCTTCCGCGCTGGTTTTGGTGAATATTTACGCGCTACAATCGAACTTACGCAGCGAATAACGAGGATAGCCCGATGTGGTCAGCCATTAGTCGTCTGTTAAGCGAGCAGTTAGGCAACGCCGAAATTACCCAACGTCACGCCCTGCCCGGTGGCGAAGTCCATCCCACCTGGCGTATCCGCTACGGTGACCACGACGTGTTCGTAAAATGCAACAGCCGCGAGATGCTGTCGCTATTTACCTGGGAAGCCGATCAGCTGGCACTGCTGGCCCGCACCCAGACCGTCAGGGTGCCGAAGGTCTATGGTGTCGGTCATCATCGCGAAGAGAGCTTTCTGCTGCTGGAATATATTCAGCCGCAGCCGCTCGATCCCCAGAGCGCCTTTCAGCTGGGCCAGCAGCTGGCGCATCTGCATCAGTGGAGCGAGCAGACTCAGTTCGGACTCGACTTTGATAACAACATCACCACCACTCCCCAACCCAACAGCTGGCTGCGACGCTGGTCGGTTTTCTTTGCTGAGCAGCGCATCGGCTGGCAGCTACAGCTGGCAGCGGAAAAAGGCATTCAGTATGGCGATACTGAACTGATTATTGCCTGCGTGCAGCGGGTGCTGGCATCGCATCATCCTCAGCCCTCTTTACTGCATGGCGATCTCTGGCCCGCTAACTGCGCCAGCAGCGCCACCGGGCCGTGGATCTTCGATCCCGCCTGTTACTGGGGCGATCGTGAATGTGATTTAGCGATGCTGAGCTGGTTTCCTGACCTGCCGCGGCAAATCTTCGAGGGCTACCACGCTGTCTGGCCGCTGCCGGATGGCTTTTCGCAGCGTCAGCCGGTTTATCAGCTTTATTATCTGTTAAACCGGGCGAACGTGTTCGGCGGGCACTGGCTCGGCGACGCACAGTTCGCCATTGGTCAGTTGCTGGATGAGGATGCACTGTCAGCCAGTCAGGCCAAACCGGCCTGACTGCATCAGATAAAGCCCAGCAGCGACAGCGCGAAATAGCCAGCGATGGCAATCACGATCGGCAGGACGTAAAGCGGAAAAATCTGCAGAAAGATGGTGTGGCGCGGGACGCGTACCTTCTCTTCCAGCTGCTGGCGGGTGCGCCCTTCACTGCCCTTCACCTGCTCCAGAATTAACTGATCCTCAATGCCTTCTTTGACATGACGCACCTGACGTCCCATCCGCGCGCCTGATGATTCCAGCGCCAGCCCGACAAAGATCAGAATATAGATCAGCCAGAACCCGAGGTTCATCTGACCGTTAAATTCCGGTACCGGCGAGTTATGCCAGAACACGTTAAGGAACGGGGTATTAAAGCGGATCATGTCGACGATGACATGGACAAAATCGAGCATAACTGCGTCAATGCCTGGCTGCTTTTCGCTGTGCTTAAACATAAAGCTCAGCACAGAAATAATCGTCGAGAGTAGCGCCAGTAAAAAAATCACCCAGCCAGCCACACGCTTAAGGATGGCGATGCGGCCAGCCTGTTGATAGGTCATGATATCTCCTGAACCCAAAATCCAATTTGCTGTAAGTCTACCTGCCAATGACGAAATTTCCCAAATAAAGCGTGGCTGGCTGCTCTGCGACCCGCAACCGGCCGATCAATGCTAAGGTAAGTCAGACTTTATAAGGAGACCTCAGATGCCCTATCACCGCCCCGTTCTCGCCGCATTGTTTGACATGGATGGCTTATTAATCGATTCCGAGCCGCTGTGGGATCAGGCTGAACTGGATATTTTTTCGACGCTGGATGTCGACCTGTCGCGCCGCAACGAGTTGCCTGACACGCTCGGCTTACGCATCGATCAGACAGTACGTATGTGGTACGAAACGCTGCCGTGGAACGGTCCCAGTCAGCAGGAGGTCACGCAGCGCATCATTGCCCGGGCGATGACGCTGATTGAAGAGACCCGTCCGCTGTTGCCAGGGGTTGAGGCCGCACTGCAGCTGTGCCGGCAGCACAACCTGAAAATTGGCCTCGCCTCCGCCTCACCGCTGGCGATGCTGGAACGGGTACTGGAGATCTTCAACCTGCGGCACTATTTCGACGTGCTCGCCTCGGCGGAAGCGCTGCCTTACAGCAAACCCCATCCGCAGGTCTATCTCAACGCGGCCGCCAGCCTGGCGATCGACCCGCTTAACTGCGTCACGCTGGAAGATTCCTTCAACGGTATGATCGCCACCAAAGCGGCGCGGATGCGTTCGATTGTGGTTCCGGCGGCGGTGCACCGGGACGATCCGCGCTGGGCGCTGGCAGATGTCCGGCTGGATGACCTGACCCAACTGACGCTGGCCGATTTACACGGTTAAGTGCAAGCCCGCCAGCAGGCGGGCTGTTTAACCCGCTTCGGCGTACTGTTGATCTACTCCGCAAATAATTAAAACAACGTTTCATTTTTATTGAATTCATATCCCGCTCTGCCTAAGATGCCCAGACAGTCCCTGTTCCGGGGCATGCTTAACCTGATCTGCAGAGAGGCCTGAGATGGACGTTCGTCAAAGCATTCACAGTGATCACGCCAGACAGCTGGACACTGACGCGCTGCGCCGCGAGTTTCTGATTGAAACGATTTTTACTGCCGATAACTACACCCTGACCTACAGCCATATCGATCGCATTATCATCGGCGGCGTAATGCCGGTGAATAACCCGGTAACGATTGGCGACGAAATGGGTAAGCAGTTAGGCGTCAGCTACTTTCTTGAACGCCGCGAACTGGGCATGATCAATATCGGTGGCCCCGGACTGGTGGAAGTGGATGGCAAAAGCTGGGAAATCGGCCATGAAGAGGCACTCTATATCGGTAAGGGTGCGCGAAATCTGCTGTTCCGCAGTCTGAATCCGGCCCAGCCGGCGAAGTTCTACTACAACAGCGCGCCTGCGCATGCGACCTTCCCGGATAAAAAAATCACCTTACAGGAGGCCGCCACCGCCACACTCGGCGATCCTGCCACCTCCAATCGCCGCACCATCAATAAGTTCATCGTGCCGGACGTGCTACCGACCTGTCAGCTCACCATGGGCTTAACCAAACTGGAGGAAGGCAGCCTGTGGAACACCATGCCGTGCCACACCCATGAACGCCGCATGGAGGTCTATTTCTATTTCGACATGAGCGAGGAGAGTGCGGTTTTCCACATGATGGGCGAGCCGCAGCAAACCCGTCACCTGCTGGTGCATAACGAGCAGGCGGTGATTTCACCCAGCTGGTCGATTCACGCCGGCGTCGGCACGCAGCGCTACACCTTCATCTGGGGCATGGTGGGCGAAAATCAGGTCTTTGATGACATGGACCACGTCAAAATCAGCGAACTACGCTGAGCAGAGGAGAAATATCATGGTACTGAATGCGTTTAGCCTGGAAGGGAAAGTGGCGCTGGTGACCGGCTGTAATACCGGTTTAGGACAGGGTATGGCGCTGGGTCTGGCGCAGGCGGGATGCGACATCGTCGGCGTCAACCGCGAAGGACCGGACGAGACCCAAAGCAAAGTGGAAGCGCTGGGCCGCCGTTTCTGGTCGATAAAGGCTGACCTGATGAAAACGGAGGTGGTCGGCTCGGTGGTTGAGCAGGCGCTGGCCGCGGCGGGTAAAATCGACATTCTGGTGAATAATGCCGGGATTATCCGCCGCGAAGATGCGCTGAACTTCAGCGAGCAGGACTGGGATGATGTAATGAATCTCAACAGCAAGAGTCTGTTTTTTCTGTCACAGCAGGTAGCCCGGCAGTTTATCGCCCAGGGTAACGGCGGCAAAATTATCAATATTGCTTCGATGCTTTCGTTCCAGGGTGGGATTCGCGTGCCCTCTTATACTGCGTCAAAAAGTGCGGTAATGGGGCTGACCCGCCTGATGGCGAACGAATGGGCGAAGCACAATATTAATGTCAATGCGATTGCCCCCGGTTACATGGCCACCAATAACACCCAACAGTTACGCAGTGATGAAGCGCGCAGTGAAGAGATCCTCGGGCGTATTCCGGCCGGACGCTGGGGCGTACCCGACGATATGATGGGGCCGGTGGTGTTCCTGGCCTCAGCCGCCTCTGACTACGTTAACGGCTTTACGCTGGCGGTGGATGGCGGCTGGCTGGCGCGCTGATTTATCGGGCGGACACGCCACCGGGATTGTCCGCTTTTTTTAGTTAAATTCACGCTTCGTTACAGCGTCACATGTTCTCATTCACTGGATAAATCCCTATACTGGATGCATCGACAGTTTTCTTTGCAGCCAGGTTCCATCATGACGGCCGAGGGCCATATCATTTTTGCCATTGCGAGTGCCATTTTCGCTAAACGTGCTGAACTTACACCGGTGCTGGCGCAGGCAGACTGGTGGCATCTTGTTCCGTCGGCACTGCTGACCTGCCTGTTGCCCGACATCGATCACCCCAAATCGCTGCTCGGACAACGACTACGCTGGCTCTCTCATCCGATTGCACGGGCGTTTGGCCACCGCGGTTTTACCCACAGTTTACTGGCGGTGGCTGCCGGGCTGTGGCTGTTTCAGCTTAACCTGCCAGCTGAGTCGCCGATTCCGCCTGATGTATTGCAGGGACTGACGCTGGGTTATCTCAGCCATATTGTTGCTGACATGCTGACACCGGCGGGCGTGCCTCTGTTATGGCCCTGCCGCTGGCGCTTTCGTCTACCTATTCTGAAAAGTCAGAAAGGTAACCAGCTTGAGCGGGCTTTGTGCCTTGGACTGGTTGGCTATGCGCTGTGGTTCCCGGTGGGTATGCCTTCGTTTGGTGCAAACGGCTGGCCCGCTCAGCTATTTGATACGCTACAAAATGGTGTTGGTCGGTTAATTTCCAGTCATGCTGCGCATTAAATCAACAAATTAAGCGATTAAGTTATAAAGCATGCCATTTGGATATAAGGCCTGCACCCTCTCCTGCTGATACCATTCCCGCAGTCTTAATTCGTGATTAACATTATGCGGTTTTCCCGACGCGGAAAACCGCATTACTCTGGAGTTTCAGTATGGACCTTCCTCTTACGCTTAACCTCGTCGCCTTTGTGGTGCTGCTGGTGTTGCTCTCCCGTTTCAGCCGCAACAACTGGAGCCTGTCGAAGAAAGTGCTGACCGGTCTGGTGATCGGCGTACTGTTCGGCCTGGTGCTGCAGCTGATTTACGGTGAAAACAGCGCGGTGGTTAAAACCTCTATCAGCTGGTTTAACATCGTTGGCAATGGCTACGTGCAGCTGCTGCAGATGGTGGTAATGCCGCTGGTGTTTGTTTCGATTCTGAGTGCGGTTGCCCGCCTGCATAACGCCTCTTCACTGGGTAAAATCAGCGTACTGACCATCGGCGTGCTGCTGTTTACCACCGCTATCTCGGCGCTGGTTGGGGTGTTCGTCACCGGCCTGTTTGGTCTGAGCGCTGAAGGTCTGGTGCAGGGTGTGCAGGAAACCGCGCGTCTGAGTGCCATTCAGAGCAACTACGTCGGCAAAGTCTCTGACCTGAGTGTGCCGCAGCTGGTGTTGTCCTTTATTCCGAAAAACCCGTTTGCCGATCTGACCGGTGCGAATCCGACCTCGATCATCAGCGTGGTCATCTTTGCTGCCTTCCTTGGTGTGGCCGCGCTGCAGCTGCTGAAAGATGATGAAGTAAAAGGTCAGCGCGTGCTGGTGGCGATCGACACGCTGCAGTCGTGGGTGATGAAGCTGGTTCGTTTAGTGATGAAGCTGACGCCGTACGGTGTGCTGGCCCTGATGACCAAAGTGGTAGCCGGTTCGAATCTGCAGGACATCATCAAACTGGGAAGCTTCGTGGTTGCCTCTTACCTCGGTCTGGCAATTATGTTTGGCGTCCATGCGCTGCTGCTGTCGGTCAACGGGATTAACCCGATGCGTTTCTTCCGCAAAGTGTGGCCGGTGATTACCTTTGCCTTTACCAGCCGCTCCAGCGCCGCCAGTATTCCGCTGAGCGTTGAGACGCAAACCCGTCGCCTCGGCGTGCCAGAGTCGATTGCCAGCTTCTCAGCCTCGTTCGGTGCCACAATCGGCCAGAACGGCTGTGCCGGTCTCTATCCGACCATGCTGGCAGTGATGGTTGCGCCAACCGTTGGCATCAATCCGTTTGACCCACTGTGGATCGCCACGCTGGTCGGGATTGTCACGCTGAGCTCGGCTGGCGTAGCCGGTGTTGGTGGCGGTGCGACTTTCGCCGCGCTGATTGTGCTGCCCGCCATGGGCCTGCCGGTCACTCTGGTGGCGCTGCTGATCTCCATCGAACCGCTGATCGACATGGGCCGTACCGCACTGAACGTCAATGGCTCCATGACGGCCGGTTCCCTCACCAGCCGCTGGTTAGGTCTGACCGATAAGCGCGTGCTGGACAGCGACGAACACGCCGAACTGGCACACCGTTAATCCGGTATCAAACCTGGCGCGCCCGCGCCAGGTTTTCTGCTCTTCTCCCGCTTTCTCTCCATAATTTCCCCGCTTGATGGCGACGCCGTTAAGAAAACGTTAAGCATGGTAAACAGGCGAAAATTCGCCGCTTTAGCGCTTGTCTTTAGTCGCTAAAAGGCCAATTCTGCAGGCAGTCTTATAAGGAGAATGCCCGATGAAAAAAGTTATCGCCTCCCTGCTGGCGTTAACCCTGTTAACCCCGGCTATCGCTTTCGCTCATCCTGGCGGATGGGGTCCACATGGTGGTCCTGGCCCACACTGGGGCGGGCCCGGTCCGGTGCGTTTTTTACCTGAAGCCGCAACAGCGGTGTTGATCGGCGGACTGACCTATTACCTGCTTAACGGCAACTATTATCAGCGCCATGGCGAAGAGTATGTGGTGGTCGAACCGCCTGAAGAGCGCCGGGTCAGCGATGACATGCGGGTGCTGGACTTCAACGGTAAACGCTTTTATGTGCAGCAGGGGCATTACTACCAGCGGCAGATAGATGGCGATTACGTCGAGGTTCCGCGTCCGGCAGGCTTATAACGGCCGAAACGAAAAACGGCCCGTCAGATGACGGGCCGTTTATTATTCAATCGGGGCTTTGCAGCGAATGACTTACTGCTGAACCTGCGGATCGGTATCGTATTCCGCACAGCTCTGGAAGCCGTAGTTCATTACGCGACCGGTATCGTTATAGCTCACGAAATAGGTCTGCGCTTTGCCGTCACGCTGGCCCAGTACATACGTCTGGCAGGTGCCACGCGCGTGAACCATGGTGATTTCAGTAGACGGTGTGCCAGCGATCTGACGAACCTGGTCACGGGTCATGCCTTTTTTAACATCCTTTACCACCGGCTTAGTCACATAGCTTTCAGCGCGATCGTAAGTCGTACAACCAGACAGGGCAGCCAGCGTCAGCGCCGCAGCGATACATCCCATCACTTTATTCATCTTGTTGTTCCTCATTTATTGTCCATGTGCAGACAAGCCTGGAACATAAATTCAGGTTTATCAAGTTTATGGCGAACTTTTAATGCGCTGACAACCGTCAGGATTTCGTAAAGAAGGCTGTTTTGCTGTCAACGGGCACGTATAATCTGCGGCAAAAAACAGGTCCCCTTAGCCAGCATAAAAGCGTCGCCGGGGCGCGGGTTGCCCTCACCGGCGGCTCACGGGATGACGCCGGCATCAGTAACCGCCCGCTAATGCGTTGTCCGCCTTTCATTCACCCATCGCTTCAGATACTGAGGATAAATGACACCTGCACACTCCAACCGGCTGGTTTATGCCATCACGCTGGGCCTGCTGGCCGCACTCGGCCCGCTCTGTATCGACCTTTACCTGCCCGCGCTGCCTCAGCTGGCCCGGGACCTGCACACCGAAACCGCCACGGCGCAGCTTAGCCTGACCGCCGGACTACTCGGCCTGGGTGCCGGCCAGTTAGTCTTCGGTCCGATGAGCGACAAATTTGGTCGTCTGCGACCGCTGGCTTTGTCACTGGTACTGCTGTTTATCGCTTCGATCGGCTGTGCGCTGGCGCAGGATATTCATCAGTTGCTGCTGGCTCGCCTGTTTGAAGGTTTGGCCGGCGCGGGCGGCGCGGTGTTATCACGCGCCATCGCTCGTGACATGTATAGCGGTCACGAGCTGACCCGCTTCTTCGCCCTGCTGATGCTGGTAAACGGTCTGGCACCGATTGCCGCTCCGGTACTCGGCGGCGTGCTGATGACGGTGCTTAACTGGCGTGGCATTTTTGTGGTGCTCGCCTGCATTGCGGTACTGCTGATTTTACTGGCGCGCTGGAAGCTGCATGAAACCCTGCCCGATGCGCGCCGCAGTAAAGGCTCGATTTTCTCCGCCTACGCCGCGCTGGGCCAGGTGATTACCCATCGTCCTTTTATGGGCTTCTGCCTGACACAGGGCTTTATGATGTCCGGCATGTTCGCCTATATCGGCGCATCGCCGTTCGTGTTGCAACAGCTGTACGGTCTGTCACCGCAGGCATTTAGCTTCTGCTTTGCGGCTAACGGTGTCGGACTGGTGATCGCGTCCCAGACCAGCGCCCGTCTCTGCCCGCTGTGGGGAGAATATCGGGTACTGAAAGGCGGGCTGACGCTGGCCTTTGTTGCCTCCAGCCTGCTGCTACTGGCCGCACTGACGCAGGCGCCTTTACCGCTGCTGCTGGTGGCGCTGTTCTTTACCATTGCCAGTAACGGGGTCATTGCGACCACCGCTTCATCACTGGCGATGCAGAGCCAGGGCCATCGCGCCGGTAGCGCCTCAGCAGTGATTGGCGTCACCATGTTCACACTGGGCGCCCTCACCGTGCCGATTACCGGTATTGGCGGCACCTCAGTGCTGAGCATGACCGCCACCATTTTTGGCTGCTTTATGCTGGCGATCCTGATGTTCCTGCTGCTGGCAAAAAAACCGCTGCCGCAGGTGAAAACTGTCTGATTTCGCAACGGTTAACTGCAATCGGCTGCCGCTTTGGCTTGTTGTTTTCGCTGAGGCACGTTAGCTTTAATAAAACGTTCGCATCGAGCCGACGGGCCACTGACCTGAGGAGAAGTTCATGTCACTGCAGCAGGAAATCATTGAAGCACTGGGCGTTAAGCCCACTATCGACGCCGATCACGAAGTGCGCGTTAGCGTCGATTTTCTTAAGTCCTACCTGAAGCGGCACAGCGGTCTTAAGACGCTGGTGCTGGGGATCAGCGGCGGCCAGGACTCTACCCTGGCGGGTAAACTGGCGCAGCTGGCAATCAGCGAACTGCGCCAGGAGAGCGGCGATAACGACTACACCTTTATCGCGGTGCGCCTGCCTTATGGCGTGCAAGCCGATGAGCAGGATTGTCAGGACGCGCTGGCGTTCATTCAGCCCGATCGGTCGCTGGTGGTGAACATCAAAGAGTCGGTGCTCGCCAGTGAGCGGGCGCTGCAGGCGGCCGGCATTACGCTGTCTGACTTCGTGCGCGGCAATGAAAAAGCGCGTGAGCGAATGAAAGCGCAGTACAGTATCGCAGGCATGACCAAAGGCGTGGTGGTCGGTACCGACCATGCGGCTGAAGCGGTCACCGGCTTCTTCACCAAGTATGGCGATGGCGGCACCGACATTAATCCGCTGTTCCGCCTCAACAAACGCCAGGGCAAACAGCTGCTGAAACAGCTTGGCTGTCCGGAACATCTCTACCTGAAGAAACCGACGGCCGACCTCGAAGACGATCGTCCCGGCCTGCAGGATGAAGTGGCGCTGGGCGTGACCTACGAGATGATTGATGACTATCTGGAAGGCAAAACCATCGATCCTGATAACGCAAAAATCATTGAAGGCTGGTATCTGAAAACCGAGCACAAACGTCGCCCACCGATTACCGTTTTCGACGATTTCTGGAAGTAATCCCGCTCCTCCCTTGCTGCGGCAAGGGAGGCTTTAGCGCCTTACCCGGTTGAGAGTGACATGCCTGCTCCTGTCCCACGCGCCACCCTGATCGGTCTGACTGCCATTCTGCTCTGGAGTACCACCGTTGGCCTGCTGCGCAGCGTCAGCGAAGCCTTTGGCCCCACCGGCGGCGCTGCACTGATCTATACCACCACCGCCCTGCTACTGTGTGTTACCCGCGGTCTGCCAAAACCGGGTGCGATCCCCGCCGCCTATTTAGCTATCGGGGGCGCGCTGTTTGTCGGCTATGAAATCTGTCTGGCGCTGGCAATTGGGCTGGCCAGCGATCGCAGCCAGTCGCTGGAGCTGGGGATGATTAACTATCTCTGGCCCTGTCTCACCGTGGTGCTGGCGATCCCATTTAACCAGCAGCGTTTTCGCCTGTGGCTGTGGCCGGGACTGGCGCTCTCTCTGCTGGGCATTTTCTGGGTGATGAAAGCCAACGGCGGCGGTTCACCCGGCCTGATGTGGCAGAACCTGTTGCGTAACCCCACCGCCTATTCGCTGGCCTTTATCGCCGCCGTCACCTGGGCACTCTACAATAATGTCACCCGTCGCTACGCCAGAGGGGCGAATGGGGTAACGCTGTTTTTTATCCTGACCGCGATGGCACTGTGGCTTAAATACTTACTGAGCGCGCCAGCGGCACCGATGACGTTTAGCCTGGCGCCGCTGCTGCAAGTGTTATTTATCGGGGCGTCGACCGCCATTGCCTATTCAGCGTGGAACCACGGCATTCAACACGGCAATCTGACGCTGCTAGCGACCGCCTCCTACTTCACGCCGGTTTTGTCCGCACTGCTGGCTTCGTTATGGCTGGGCCTGACGCCGCCGCTGGCATTCTGGCAAGGAGTCGCGATGATCACCCTCGGTTCCCTTATCTGCTGGCTGGCGACGCGGCGTCTCTGAGCAGACGGCTGGCGATCATTTCACCTGCCTGTTATGCTGTATGGACAACCAGTAAATGGAGTCCATCTTGGTCAGACGTGCTGCAACGCACCGCCTCGAGTTCGACGCGGCTGCAATTTATCAATATCCCGAACACCTGCGTGAGTGGCTGGAAGGCCTGCCCAATCAGCCTGGCGTTTACACCTTCCACGGCGAAAGTGATTCGCTGCCGCTCTACATTGGCAAAAGCGTCAATCTGCGCTCGCGAGTGATGTCCCATTTCCGCACCGCGGATGAAGCAAAAATGCTGCGCCAGTCGCGGCGCGTCAGCTGGATCCCGACCGCAGGCGATCTCGGCGCGCTGCTGCTGGAAGCGCAGATGATCAAAACGCAACAGCCGCTGTTTAACAAGCGTCTGCGTAAGAATCGTCAGCTCTGCTCGTTGCAGATCACCGACGGTAAACCGCAGGTGGTTTACGCCAAAGATCTCGACTTCAGCCAGTCACCCAACCTGTTTGGCCTCTATCGCAGCCGCTTTGCCGCGCTGGAACGGCTGAAACAGCTGGCCGATGAGTATCAACTCTGCCACGGCCTGCTGGGGCTGGAAGCGCTCAGTGCGCAGCGCGGCTGCTTCCGTTCCGCGCTGCGCCGCTGTGCCGGTGCCTGCTGCGGCAAGGAGCCGGTCAGCGATCATCAGGATCGGTTACTGGAAGCGCTGGAAAATGTGCGGGTGTTTTGCTGGCCGTGGCAGGGTGCGGTCGGGCTGGTTGAAGAAGGTAAACATATGACCCAAATCCACGTCATCGATCACTGGTTTTATCTGGGATCGGTCAGCAGTATGGAGGAGGCGAAGAAGTTGAAGCGTACTAAAGGCGGCTTCGATCATGATGGCTACAAGATCCTCTGCCGCCCTATTCTGTCAGGCGATTACCCTATTCAGCCGCTCTGATCAAAAAAAACCGCCGACGCTGTCCACTCACTGTCAGTGGACAAGGCCGGCGGTCTCAGACCGTTCGCTTAACGAAAATTATTCAGCGGGTGCGGCTGGCGGTGCCATTTTGTCATCGTGCGGACGTTTCTCCGTCAGACGCTTTTCGAAGTTGGCGTTATATTGCTTCTTCTGCTCTGGCGTCAGCACGTTGTACAGTTTGTTCTGGGTTTCCAGCATCTTCAGCGCATGCTCTTTCGCATTGGCGGTCATTTTTTCCGCCTGAGCCTCCGCTTTGCTCTGGTCGAAGCTGTCAGCGGCAACGATGCTGTGCATCGCACGGCGCTCTTCCAGCGACGGACGCTTCATATCTTTGTGGCTCTCTTTCATGATGTCGCGCATCTGGTTTTTTTGCGCGTCGGTCAGGTTCAGACCTTTAAACATCATCTCCATGCCGTGACGCATTGGCGGCTTATGCATTGCTTTTTCACTGCCGGCTGGCGGTGGAGTCAGGTTATCAGCGGCGGCGTGAACAGCGCTGGCCGCGCCAAATGCCAGTGAAGAAGCCAGTAACAGGGAAGTCAGTTTGCGCATAATAGTGTCCTTATTGATTCGGGATTATGACGACAGCACTCTGTCGCGTCTTCGGAAACAAGCATACGACGCCGAACGTCAACTACTCAGAGGCTGAGTAAAGCCGTGAAAGCATAAAAGACAAAAATTCGGCAATCATGAAGAGAATGCGAAGAAAGGCGTGAGGAATTGCAAAAGTTTATGAATTTAAAGCGAATCTGGCAGAAATCATGGAGAGGTGTGCGGAGAGTGTAAGGGTTAAGTCAAAAAAGCGGAAGCAAAACTCCCGCTTATTGCTGGATGGTGAAGAACCACGTCAGATCGGCAGCGCCTGGGTCTGTTCGCCCTCTTCAATCAGCATCAATCCGGCACGCAGCCCGGCAGCCACATTGGGGTTAGGGAACAGCACATACTCACGCGCCTGCTGGACGTAATAACGGGTCTCGCCGTCCTCCGCCAGCAGCGTGCCCTGTGGAAACGCGGTGAAGTTCAGCGTTTCCGGTGACATGTGTAGCTGAAAGTTTTCACTCAGCCGGGTAATCTGCTGCGCCACCCGATAGTGACGCGGGGGTGCCAGCGGCTGCGGCAGCGTATCGCCGTACAGCAGCGCCGCCAGCGCCTGTTGCGTAGCGCTAAACTGGCTGAGATCGTTAGCGCCGAACGGCAACGCTTTCCCTAACTCCAGCGTGCAACTGGCCGCGCCAAAATGTTCACAGCTGAAATGGGTAAAGGTGCCGCCGGGCGAACGGTGGAACACCAGTGCCTCCAGTCCGGCCGCCGCCAGCCAGTGAAGAAACTCTGGCGGCCACGGACGTTCATTGTGCGGCATCACGCCGAATCGAGGGTGATAAGAGCCGCGAATCGCGGTGTGCATATCGAGGTGCCAGCGCGTCTCATCACACTCACCGACCTGCCAGAAGGTTTCCAGCGTCTGTTCGAGCCGCAGCACGCGACGGGCTTCATCGCCGTCATCAATCTGCTGCCAGCGTCCACCAAACAGCCGGTTAATGTCATAGCGGATGTAACGCTTGCCGGTACGCAGCGCAGAGGGATTCCCGAGGATCACCAGCATCCGCTGCTGTAGCGGCTTCTCACCGCGTAACAGCGGCGTGATCACCTGATTGAGTATTTCGACCGGCGCGGTTTCATTGCCATGAACGCCCGCGGACAGCACCAGCGCCTGTTTGACCTGCACTGTCGGTTCCATTAACAGAATGCCGTGATATAACCATTGCCAGCGAAGATGCGCCGTTTCACCACTACGCTTACGCGGCGCCTCGCCGGACAGCGTTTGCTGTAAAAAGTCCTGCATCGTTCCTCCTTTTGGCCTGAAGCGAGCGGCAGCCTCTGCTGCCGCGCCCTTCACTGCTGAAATGCGTACACATTTCCTAAGTCTAGCAGCTTCGTCAATTCATCCAGCGCGTCACGTCCTTCGCGCAGCAGCTGAGGATCGACCAGATCGGCCTGAGTCAGGCGATCGCGATAGTGACGATCAACCCACTGGTTAAGCGTGGCGAATAGCCGATCGTTCATCATCACCGCCGGATTGACCGCCTGCTGCTCCTGTGGCGTCAGCACCACCCGCAAGCGCAGGCAGGCCGGACCGCCTCCGTTATACATGCTTTCACGCAGATCAAACACCTTCAATGCCTTCAGCGGACCGCCGCTTTCCACCTGTTCGCACAGATAATCCCAGACGCCCGCGTGCTGACGTGACTCTTCTGGCAGCACCAGCAGCATGCTACCGTCGGGCTGGCTCAGCAGCTGGCTGTTGAACAGATAGGTGTTAACCGCATCCTTCACTGATACCCGATTTTCCGGTACTTCCAGCGCCACAAATCCCGCTACCCGCGCCTGTAGCTCGGCCAGTAACGCAGGCTGATCGACAAAGGCGTGCTGATGACAGAACAGCATCTGCTGATTGCTGACGGCAATCACATCATTATGAAACACGCCCTGATCGATAACCGCCGGGTTTTGCTGGGCAAACAGCAGATGATCGGGTGAGAGCTGATGCAATCGCGCCACCGCTTCACTGGCTTCGCGCGTCTGGCGGGCCGGATAACGCTGCGGCGCCATCCCTTCGTGGCTGCTGTCGCGACCATAAACAAAAAGCTGCACGCCGCGCTCACCATAATCTCCGCCAAACCGGTTATGGTTGGCCGCGCCTTCATCGCCAAACATCGCGACCTGCGGCAAAGCATCATGCACCGTAAAATGGTGGCTATCGCGGAAAATGGCGCGCAGCAGTAACGCGGTCTCCGGCGCTTCCATCGCCCGATGAAACTTGTTGTTGAGGTTAGCGACGGTCAGATGGACCCGGCCATCACCACTGTCAGCCGACGGCGAAACCGTGGCAGCATTTGCTACCCACATCGCCGAAGCGGAACTGGCGGCCGAGAGTAAACCCGGTGCGGTTTTACCGGCGCGGGCCAGCACCTGCTCATCGCTGCCGCTGAAGCCTAACTGACGCAGTGCCGCAATATTTGGCCGCTCATGGGGAGGAATGACACCCTGCAGATAGCCCATATCCGCCAGCGCCTTCATCTTCAGCAGGCCCTGCTTCGCCGCCAGACGGGGATTCGACGGCTGCAGCTGATTACGCGTCGAGGCCTCATTACCAAACGACAGACCGGCATAATGGTGAGTTAAACCCACCAGCCCATCAAAGTTCGCTTCTGTTGCCTTCATTTGGCCGTCTCCCCGCAGGCGAAATCAAGCCCCGGCGATAGCGTGGCAGGCAGCGTCAGATCCGGCGTCTCCAGCGAGGCCATCGGCCAGGCACAGTAGTCGGCGGCGTACCAGGCGCTGGCCCGGTGGTTGCCCGATGCTCCAATACCGCCAAACGGCGCGGTACTGGCCGCCCCGGTCAACGGTTTATTCCAGTTTACGATGCCGGCGCGTGCCTCAAGCAACAGCTGATCAAACTGCTGACGCGACGGTGAAATCAAGCCGCACGACAGGCCGTAGCGCGTCTGGTTGGCCAGCGCAATCGCATCATCGTAATGGTCATAGCGAATCACCCCGAGCAATGGACCAAACACCTCTTCATCCGCTACATCTTCGACGCCGGTCAGTTCAATAATGCCCGGCGTCAGCAGTGCGCTGTGGCGATCCGGCCAGCGCATCGCCAGCAGCACTTTGCCGCCCGCCGCGACCCGCTGCTGCCATTCGCCATAAATTTTTTCTGCCGCTGCGGTCGAAATCACGCTGCCCATAAACGGCTGCGGCTCTGCGTTCCAGCGGCCCGGCTGCAAACGACCGGCCACTTCCACCAGCCGCTGTAAAAAAGCATCGCCTGCCGCGCCGCGTTTCACCAGCAGCCGACGCGCACAGGTGCAGCGCTGACCGGCAGTGATAAACGCCGACTGCAGCGCAATGTGAACCGCGGCGTCAATATCAGCCGGATCTTCAACTATCAGCGCATTGTTACCGCCCATCTCCAGCGCCAGCATCTTCTCTGGCTGGCCGGCAAACTGACGGTGCAGCTGATAACCGGTATGCGCGCTGCCGGTAAACAGCAGGCCATCGATCTGGCTATCCGCAGCCAGCGCCTGACCGGTTTCCCGACCGCCTTGCAGCAGCGCCAGCACACCGGTGGGCAGGCCAGCCGCCAGCCAGAGCTGCACGGTTTTCTCAGCCGTCAGCGGCGTCAGCTCGCTGGGTTTGAACACCACGCAGTTACCGGCCAGCAGCGCCGGAACGATATGACCGTTCGGCAGATGTCCGGGGAAATTGTAGGGACCAAACACCGCCAGCACGCCGTGAGGACGGTGACGCAGGCTGCTCTCACCTTCCGACTGTTCACCCGTCCGGCTGTGATAGGCCTTAATCGAGATAGCGATTTTATTAATCATCGCGCCGACTTCAGTCAGCGCTTCCCAGCGCGGTTTTCCGGTTTCACGGGCAATGGTTTCCGCCAGCTCAGCTTTGTGGGCCTCCAGCTGCGCGGCAAATTTTTCTACCGTCGCCTGACGCTCGGCAAACGGCCGCTTTGCCCAGCCGGGAAACGCGGCGCGCGCCGCTTCACAGGCGGCACTGACCTGTGCCGGCGAGGCGGCCTGGCCCTGCCACAGGGTTTCACCGCTTACCGGGTCAGATTTGACCAGAGATTCAGCCTCGCCGCTCAGCCAGTTTCCATTAATCAGGTGGGTCATGCTTTTTTCTCCTCGCTGCAGAGCGGCACCACGCGCAGGCTATCGCCCGGCTGGCAATGTAACGCCCGCATCTGTTCATCTGTCAGGTGCACACAGTCGCTGTCAGCCTCGGCCGGGATCAGCGCCACGCGGAACTGGCGATAATTGTTGTTGGCAACCAGGCACAGCGGCGCATCGTGGCGGTTTTCGCCCGATTCAGCGCAGCGCAGCCGGCTTTTGCGTACCGCACGGATCCGATCAATGTCGCACTCCAGCGTCGGACCGCCATCAAAGATGTCGACATAGTTGAGGTAGCGAAAACCTTCCGCCTCCAGCACGGCACGGGCCGGCGCGGTTTTAGGATGCACCTGGCCAATGACTGCCTGCGCTTCTGGCGACAGATAGTGGATATAGAGCGGGTGTTTTGGCATCAACTCGGCGATAAACGATTTCTGACCGGTACCGCTCAGGAAGTCCGCTTTGCTGAATTCCATCGAGAAAAAACGGCTGCCAACGCTGTCCCAGAACGGCGAATGGCCATGCTCATCGCTGACGCCGCGCATCTCTGCCACCACGCGATCCATAAAGCGCTCGCGGAAGTTAGCCATAAACAGAAAGCGCGATTTAGACAGCAGATAGCCGTTTTTACCGTCGCGGTAGTCCGGATCAAGGAACAGCGTACACAGCTCACTGCTGCCGGTATGGTCATTACTCAACGACAGCGTGGGCAGCGCGGCATAAACATTCAGCTCTTTTGACGCGTGCACCTGAGTACCGACCCGGAAGTTATACCAGGGGTCCTGCAGGCCCACCGCCACTTCAATAGCGCAAATCCCGACTGCGCGGTTGTCTTCACTGTCGGCCAGCACAAACACATAGCCCTGCTCGGCGCGCGGCAGCGTATCCTGCCAGGTTTGCAGCGATCGATCGATACGCGCCTGCAACGTGGCGCTATCAACCGGCAGCGAGGTCAGCCCGCCGCCGGTTTTGCCTGCCAGCGCCAGCAGCTGGCTCAGATCATCGCGTTCAACCGGACGGATTACCATCATGATGCGGACCCTCGTACCAGACGCTCACATACCTCGGCGAAGCGTGCCATGCCCAGCTTCACTTCCTGCTCACTGATATTGAGCGCTGGGGCGAAACGCACCACGTTGGCACCGGCGATCAGCACCATCACTCCCATTTCTGCCGCGGCGAGATTGATCTGCTTCGCTTTGCCGGCAAAATCGTCGTTCAGCACGGCACCAATCAGCAGGCCCAGACCGCGAACCTGTTTAAACAGGTGCAGCCGCTGGTTAATCTCGTCTAGCGCGGCGACGATCCACTGGTGGCGCTCGGTCACGCCAGCCATCAGGGCCGGTTGATTGATCAGCTCCATCACTTTACCGGCGACGGCTCCGGCCAGCGGGTTGCCGCCGTAGGTGGTGCCGTGTGTCCCGACGCCCATCACTAAGGCCAGATCTTCACGCGTCAGCATTGCCCCGATCGGGAATCCGCCGCCGAGCGCTTTGGCGCTGGTCAGCACGTCAGGCGTCACGCCATAGTGCATGTAGGCATAAAGCGAACCGGTGCGGCCGACCCCGCTTTGTACTTCGTCAAAAATCAGTACCGCATGATGCTTATCGCACAGCTCACGCAGTCCGCGCAGGAACGCCGGTTCAGCAGGCACCACGCCCCCTTCACCCTGAATCGGTTCAACAATCACTGCACAGGTATTGTCGTTAATCAGCGCTGCTGCTGCGGCCAGATCGTTGAAAGGCGCATGCTGAATGTCAGGCGGCAAAGGGGCAAAATCTTTGGAATAGGCCGGTTGTCCTCCGGCTGAAACGGTAAACAGGGTGCGGCCGTGGAAGGCGTTATTAAAGGCGACAATGCCGCTTTTGGCCGGACCAAAGCGATCGTGCGCGACTTTACGCGCCAGTTTCAGTGCGGCTTCATTCGCCTCGGCACCGGAGTTACAGAAGAACACCCGGTCAGCGAAGGTGGCATCGATCAGCTGCTTAGCCAGACGCAGAATAGGCTCGTTGGTATAACCGTTGCCGGTATGCCATAAACGCGCAGCCTGATCCTGTAACGCCTGCTGTAAGGCCGGATGAGCATGCCCTAATGCATTGACGGCAATGCCACCGGCGAAATCAATGTAATCCTTGCCGTTTTGATCCCAGACGGTTGATCCTTCAGCGCGAACCGGCACAAATGCGGCGGGCGCATAAACCGGCATCATCCATTGATCAAAATCGTGACGCGAAACCTGCAGTGACATAACCCGCTCTCCTGCTTCCCCGACTGGGTAAAGCTTTTGTTTTAAAATTGTTAAAGGATGTTGTGAAGAAGCCCTACTGTAGAGTGCAGATAGCGTGCCAGCCAAGGAGATTAATGCATAAAATCGGCCATCAAACGGATTATCAATAACTTAGGCAGAGAGGCTATTCACTTATTTTGCATATATAGTGAATAATTGTCTGATCGAAGCGCCAGCGCCGGGTTTTAATCAGCAGAATTATGCATTTATGGCAGGAAATATCGCTTTTGTGATCGCTGATAAATTATCTGTCCAAAAAAGTTCAGACGTTGCCCTGTTTTAGCGCATTACGCCTTTTCACGGTGCACAAAAAGCGGCTGCTGCACACCGGGTGGATTGCCGCCAGCGGTGTCTGTTTTAACAATTAATCTTCATTTATCACCACTAAGCTGACCGTAACGGCGATAGTTAAGGGTTATTTTTTAAGCACCATGTACATTATTTGATCAGATTGACGTCTTTATTAATTACGATATTAACCAGACAAAAATATAACCCCGCAGCATGTAAGCAACTATTACCAAGCAGGCTAATGGTCAGACAAAAACCTTTATCAGCTTATTCCTTTTATAAGACTCCTTATTTTAATAATGGAAAACGCCCACTGACAAGTCGTATAAAAAACAGCCTGCAAAAAACAATAAAAAAACATTAAATATATTGTTTTAAATGAAATTAATTTTGAAAAAATATTTTAATCCGTCAGAATAAAAAAGTATTAGCGCTGCTGAAATTATTCTATCGCCATCATTTTTTCGAATACCAATGTAATAATTAATATTTTGTTACTTTTATTACACTTTGTGATTTTATCGTTTTATGTCATTTTCATCTCACCCCAAAAAGGGGAATAATAATGAATGAATACAGGGTAATAATTAAATGATAAAGCGCACGCTTCTGGCGGCTACTGTGCCGTTACTGATCGGCTTGTCTTCTGCTCAGGCCGCAGAGATTTATAACAAGGACGGAAATAAGCTCGACCTGGTCGGCAAAATTAACGTGTCTCACCTGTTTTCGGACGACAACAACAACAATGGCGACACCTCGTCCTATGCCCGTTTCGGCTTTAAAGGCGAGACCAAAATTACTGACCAACTGACCGGCTACGGTTTCTGGCAGTATCAGTACAGCCTGCGCAACTCTGAAGGCAGCGATGCTCAGACCGGCAACCGTACCCGTCTGGGCTATGCTGGGCTGAAATTTGGCAAGGCAGGTTCTCTGGATTATGGTCGTAACTATGGCCTGGTGTATGACGTACTCGGTTACACCGATATGCTGCCGTTCTTCGGCGGCGATTCCGGTTACACCGATGCCTTTCTTTCCGGCCGCTCGACGGGCGTGCTGACCTGGCGCAACAGTGATTTCTTTGGTCTGGTGGAGGGATTAAACCTTGCCGCGCAGTATCAGGGTAAGAATGAGCGCAGCAGCGACATTGATGGCGTACGGCGCTCTAACGGCGACGGCTTTGCCCTCTCCGCCTCCTATGATTTCGATTTTGGTCTGAGCTTCGCCGCTGCCTTCGCCAGCCTCGATCGCACCAACAGACAGAATGCCGCCGCACGCGGTGAAGGCGAGAAAGCTCAGCACTGGGCGACCTCGGTCAAATATGACGCCAGTCAGGTCTACCTGGCGGCGATGTACGGTGAGACCCTGAATGCCACCCCGATCAGCGGTGGTTTTGCCAACAAAGCGCAAAACTTCGAAGCCGTGGCGCAGTATCAGTTCCCGCATGGGTTCCGTCCGTCGCTGGGCTATGTTTCATCGAAAGGCAAAGAGATTGAGAACATCGGTGACGCCGACATCATTAAGTACACCGCGGTAGGCGCGACCTGGTACTTCAACAAGAACATGTCGGTTTACGGTGAGTACCGTATTAACCTGCTGAAAGATAACAATCCACTCGGCCTGGCCACCGACGACATTACCGCGCTGGGCCTGATCTACCAGTTCTGATTATCCCGCTGTGTTACGCAACGGCCCGACAGTGATTGTCGGGCCGTTTTTATTGGGCTGCGCGCTACAGCGTGACGCCGGAAGCGCCGATCGGTGCCATAAGATCGTAGCGATTATCCGCGGAAGGATCGTCCATCGCCATCGGCGGCTGAATTTTCAGGGTAATCCAGTTTGATGTTACCCGTTGTTGCTTGTTGTCTTCCAGCGTGACCGACAGCCGGTATTCATTGCTGGCACCCGGTGAGTCATCCCACTGCGGTAAAATCACGCTCCAGCCCTGCGGATCGGCGTTATTGGCCGGCGGCGTCAGGCTCAGCGCCTGGGTATCGCCCTGCCAGCTCACCGCTTTGATCGGATTGCTGGCGCGGACCTGAAGCTTCAGCGGCAGACTCTCACCGGCATTTAATTGCCACGGCGGCGTCGCCAGGAAGACTGACAGGGTTTTGCGCTGGCGGAACGACAGCACCGGCGTATCGCTGCGGGTGACAATATCGTAACGGCTGCCGCGCAGCGAGCGCGCTTCATCGACATTACTGGCATCCAGCTGGCGACGCAGGGCAACGCCGAAGCGATAATTGAGCTTCAGCCCGAGCTGATCCTGCGTCTCTCCGGCACTGCTGGTTTTATGGGTCGCCGACAGCGTCACCAGCGGCACCGGGGTATACGACAGGCCAAACGACATCGCCGAAGGATTATGGTAGCGGTTGCCGCTGTTAAACAGATCGACGTTTTCGCCCAGATATTGCTGGTAGCTCACCGAGACGCCGAGCTGACGATAGAAAGGCAGGTAGGTTTGACTGGTGATGTCATAGCCGCGCGCCATGCGCTGTTGCTGGGAATCACCAAGATTTTTCCAGCCTGACAGCGGCATGTAGTAGTTGGCTGAGAGCCGCAGATTATCACTCCAGGCTTCGGTACCGAGCGAAGCGCGCTGCAGGCCGCTGCTGAATACCCGATCGAGAAAACCGTTGTAGCCGAGCAGCCAGTTACCGGCATCCCAGCGCTGGCCCAGGCCGGCATTGCCGACCACGCCGTCACCGGTATCGTGCAACCCGAGCTGGCTGAAGGTGAGCATACTGTTCTCATCAGCCAGCGCACTGAACAGATCGCCGCCGGTGCCGGTAAAGTTACCGTTCATGTCCACCATCAGATCGAGCTGTGCCGTGCCGTAAGGCGAAAGCAGCGACTGCCCTTCGCTCTCGACCCGATTGGCGACCTCGTCACGCAGATGATTAAAGGCCCAGACCCCGGCCTGCTGACCAAAGGAAGCGTTGCTGTCATTGTTGCTGGCTTCACCGATGCTTTTGGCAACCGATGCCAGCTTCCGGCTCCACTCTTCATCCTGTTCCGCGCTGCTGCCCAGCGTCGGAAGCGCCTCCAGCGACTGACGGTAGCGCGCCGGGTCGTCGAATGGCGTCTCTGACACCCGTGTTTCGGTCTGTAACGCGCGGACGGGCTGCGTAACCAGCAGCACGGGCGCGATCAAAGAGAGAATCACTGTTTTTCGTATCATGTCACCAGGCATTCGGATTAAGGTTAAGCGTGAGCGAATGAAAAATATCTCGCCTTTACCTTAACATATTGTGACAGCGATTCAGGACAGACGTGACAAATTGTGCATATGACAGAAAATTCTGACACAAAAAAGCCTGCCGCAGCAGGCCCGGGAATCACACCCCTGTATCAGGAGAAAATTAACCCGCCATCGACATTGATAGTCTGGCCGGTGATGTAGCGCGCATCCTCAGATGCCAGAAAGGCCACCAGCCCGGCGACGTCTTCAGGCTGACCGGCACGTTTCAACGGAATGTTATTCACCCACTCCGCCATCAATTCCCCTTTGCCGTAGGTTTTCTGATCGTTACTGAGGATTTCGCCCCAGACTCGGTCGTTGTAATCCCACATTTCGCTCTCAATGATGCCGGGACAAAAAGCGTTGACCGTGATGTGCCACGGCGCCAGCTCCAGCGCCAGACTCTGGGTAATCCCAATCACGCCCATTTTGCTGGCGGCGTAGTGCGGCGTATAGATGAAACCCTGCCGTCCCTGACCCGATGAGGTGTTAATCAGACTGCCGCTGCGCTGCTTTACCATATACTTCGCCGCTTCACGGCAGCAGAGCCAGACGCCGGTGGTATTCACCGCCAGCACCTTGTCGAAATCGCTTTTTGGCATGCTGTCGAAGCGATCGATGGTGATCACCCCGGCATTCTGGATCGACACATCGATCTGACCAAAGCGATCGGCGGCCTGCTGGTAGAGCTGCTGCACTGCGGCCTCATCGGTGACGTCCACCTGCAGCGCCAGGATTTCACTGCCGAACTGCTGCTGGAGCTGTTCGGCGGTGGCAAAGACGCGATCGGCATTCGACACCATCACCAGCCTCGCCCCGTCGCGGGCAAAGCGGGCCGCAATACCGGCACCAATGCCACGGCAGGCTCCGGTGATCACCACTGTTTTTCCACTAAAATCGCGGGTCATAAACACTCCTGTTAACTGTGACGGATGTCAGAGAGCGGTGCCGCCTGCAGCTTCTTTTCATGACGACGTAACAGCACCACTTTGCTTTGCAGACGTTGCTGGAACTGGTCAATCACCACTGCGGTGACAATTACCAACCCTTTAATCACCATCTGCCAGAAATCGCTGACGCCCATCATCACCATGCCGTCCGCCAGGAAGACAATCACGAAGGCGCCAATAATCGAACCGGAAACCCGTCCGCGCCCGCCTGCCAGTGCCGTACCACCCAGTACCGTGGCGCCAATCGCGTCCATCTCAAACATATTGCCGGTCATCGGGTGCGCCGTTTGCAGCTGAGAAGCGACCACCAGCCCGACCAGGCCAGCACACAGGCCGGAGAAGGCGTAGACAAACACTTTCACTTTGATGATCGGCACGCCCGCCAGCCGTGCGGCTGACTCATTACCGCCAATCGCGTAGATGTAACGACCGAGCGGGGTTTTACGCGTCAGATAGAGCCCGAGCAGCAGAAAGCCGACCATCAGCCAGATCGGAATATAGACGCCCAGCACCGAGCCGGAACCGAGCAGCGCAAAGCCGGTGTTACCGAGTGCCGGCAGGCCGACCAGGTTGGCGTAGGTGCTGCCATCGTTGAACAGCAACGCCGCACCGCGCGCCACATACATCATGCCGAGGGTACAGATAAACGGTGCCACGCCCAGCCGGGTAATTACCGTGCCGTTAATTAATCCCACCAGCACGCCAAAGATGGCCACCACCAGAATCACTTCGGGCACGTTGAGGAACAGGGTATTGCCACCCCACAGCGGCACGCCATTAGTCAGCAGCGCGCCCGCCACCATGCCGCAGATGCCGGCGACCGCACCCACCGACAGATCAATGCCGCCGGTGAGGATCACCAGCGTCATGCCGATCGCCAGCAGTCCGGTAATCGCCACGTGCTGGGTCATGATCAGCAGATTGGATGGGGTCAGGAAGTTGGGAACCATCACGCTGAAAAAACTGACCACGATCAGCAGCGCAATAAAGGTGCGCGCCTTCAGCAGGTACATATAAAGCAGATATTTTTGGTTCATGGAGTTCTCCGGCCAGCTTAATCTTGCGGGGTGGATGCCGCGATCAGTTGCTCTCGCGTTGCCACAGCACGCGGTAAATCGGCGGTAATCCGGCCATCGGCCATCACTAAAATACGGTCCGCCAGTGCCATCACCTCATCCAGTTCCGATGAGGAGAACATCACCGCCAGCCCCTGTTGCGCCAGATTACCAATCAGGTGGTAAACGTCAGTTTTGGCACCGACGTCGATACCGCGCGTCGGTTCATCCAGTAACACCACCTGCGGACCGGTCATCAGCGCTTTACCCAGCACCACTTTTTGCTGATTGCCACCGCTCAACGAGGTGATAGGCAGTTCGGCGTCGCTGACCTTGATCGACAGATGCCCAATCATCTCATTGACCCGCTGATTCTCCTGGGCCGGACGGAGCAACCGCAGCGCGCGGCGAAAACCGCGCAGGCTGAGATCGGAGAGGGTCATGTTGGCGGTAATCGACATCAGCTCTACCACGCCTTCCCCCTTGCGGTCTTCGGGCACCAGCGCAATGCCGCTTTTTAACCGCTGCTGGAAACTGCGTTTCGCCAGATCTTTCCCGGCCAGTTGTACCCGGCCCGACTGGCACGGCATCAGGCCAATCAACCCCTTAAACAGCTCGGTGCGCCCGGCGCCCAGCAGGCCATAAATGCCGATGACTTCCCCTTTACGCAGCGTAAAGCTGACGTCGTTCAGGGTGTAACCGCCGTTCTGGTGCAGGGCGGTGAGTCCCTCAACCTGTAATACCGTTTCGCCCTGCGGGGCGGCCTGATAATCAAACTGCTTCTTCTTATCTCCCACCATCTGAGCGATGATCCACGGCACGCTCGCCTCACGCACTTCGCGTTCGCTGATGAACCGTCCATCGCGGAAAATGGTGATGTGATCGCCAATCTCCATCAGCTCTTCAAGCCGGTGCGAGATATAGATGATGGTGACGCCCCGCCGCTTAAGCTGAGCGATAACGTTAAACAGCACTTTCACTTCAGACTGACTCAGCGCGCTGGTCGGCTCATCCATGATCAATACCCGGGTATCTTTAGAAAGCGCGCGGGCAATCTCCACCAGTTGCTGATGGCCGATACCCAGCTCGCCGAGCGGAGCATAGGGATCAACATCCAGCTCCAGCCGCTCAAGCAGCGTCTTCGCCAGCGCATACTGATATTTCTCGTTGATCACTCCGCGCTGGAAAAACTCGTTGGCGATAAAGATGTTGTCCATCACGTTCATGTTGGGAAACAGGTTCAGCTCCTGAAAGATAATGCTGATGCCCTGCTTTTCTGCCTGATGCGTGGAACTCAGTGACACCACTTTTCCATCCAGCAGAATCTCGCCCGACGAAGGGGTTTCCACCCCCGCCAGCATCTTCATCATGGTCGATTTACCGGCACCGTTTTCGCCAATCAGCACGTTGACCTTATTGCGATAGACCCGGTAATTAACCTGATCGAGCGCCGTTACGCCGGGATAGAGACGCGACACATTGCGGGTTTCGATGATCACATCGCTACTCTGCTGCGGTTGAAGATCTTGCATCTGCCGCTCCTTATTGCCGGCTTATCGCCGCCGGGGTGATATCCGGCAGCGACTGCGGGATATCCCAACTGCTGAACACGCCGATGACCGTCACCTTATCGCCCACGGCAGGCTTGAATTTCTGCATCAGGCTGGACGCCTGCTGATTAATCGCCTTGCCGTAATCGCCAAACAGCACCTGATCGTTAAAGTCCTGATAGCTTGCGCCCTTGTAAGCATCGCGCAGTGCGGTACCGCGAATGATTGGCCCGGTCTGAATAGTGACAGTGTCACCTGACTCATCGCGGATTTTCATCTTACCGCTGCGTGAGGTGCTATTCAGCGCAGTGATTTCGCCACGCACCGCCACGCTAAACACGCACGGATTCTCCGCCTGGCTGCGATAGCCGTAAGATTGACAGGCGCTGTCAAAGTCCTTAGCCGACTGCAGCGACTTAATTAAGGTCGCCAGTGGTTTCGCCTCCGCCGTCAGCTGCGGCACCAGTTTCTGCTGCCAGACCTGATCGACGTTTGCCATCTGCGGATTGGGGGGATTTTTCAGCTCGGCCAGCTGTTGCTGTGACACTATTCGGCAGCCGCTTAGCAGCAGGACCACCAGCGTCAGCCAGACTCTTCCGGACATCTCATTCTCCCTGGCGCCCGCTCTGGCAGGCGCGGCGGCGGTTAATTACGACTTAAAGTTGAAATCCTGCACGCCTTTGGCATTGTCCGGCGTAATCAGGATGCCGCGGAACATCACGCGCTGTTTCTCTGGCTTCGCGCCTTTCTGAATGTAATTGTCGAGATCGGTCACGCCCTGCGCCGCAATCGCCTGCGCCTGCAGCATCACCGTGGCTTTCAGGGTGCCGGCCTTCACCGCATCCCGCTCGTCATTGCTGCCATCAATACCCACCACAATCACATCGTTGCGTCCGGCCGCTTTCAGCGCCGCAATCGCTCCCAGCGCGACCGGGCCATTACCGCAAATCACCCCTTTCACATCCGGGTGCGCCTGCAGAATACTGTCCATGATCCGCTTGCCGTCGATCAGCGTCCCTTTAGCATCCTGACGTGCGACGCTCTGCATATCGCTGTACTGATCCAGCACCTGATGGAATGATTTGGACCGCGTAACGCAGTTATTGTCGGCCAGGTTACAGGTCAGCTCGGCATACTTGCCCTTCTCGCCCATCTTCTCGACAAACACGTTGGCCACGTCAGACCCCGCCTGGAAGTTGTTGTGGGTAATCTGCGCCAGCGCCACATCGTCTACCGGGATTTCGCGGTTAATCAGCACCACCGGAATGCCAGCATCTTTGGCCTTTTTGATCGCCGCCACGCTGGCCGTTGAGTCAGCGTTATCCAGCACGATACCCTGCACTTTTTTGCCGATAGCTGCGTCGATCAGTTCGCTTTGCTTCTTCACATCTTCGCCGTGCGACAGCACCGAGGTTTTGTAGCCCAGCGCCTGCGCTTTGAGGTTGGCGCCTTTGGCTTCAGAGGCGTAATAAGGATTATCAAGTGAGTTAACCAGAATCATAATGGTGCCTTTCTCGACGGCGAATGCCGCCTGCGAAACCAGACAGGCAGCCACAGCAGTGCACAGCAGGGTACGGTTTTTCATGATGTTCTCTCTTATCGTTATCACTGGTTGGTGATTTCCCGGGTGTCAGAGCAGCCTTACCAGATGGTAAATCCGCCATCGATCATTAAATCCGCGCCGGTAATCATGTCGCTGCCGTTGCTGGCAAAAAACAGCACCGCCGCGGCAATCTCATCGGTATAAGCAAAGCGGCCTAACGGAATCAGTTTTTTCATCTGCTCACCCTTCTCACCGCGCCAGGCTTTTTCGCCCATCGGCGTCAGCACCACGGTGGGCGAAAGGGTATTTACGTTGATGCGGTGTGGTGCAAACTCTTTGGCCATCACTTTGGTCATGCCGAGCAGTCCGGCTTTGGCCGAGGTGTAAGCGACGTGGTTATCGATCGCAATCGAGGCTGCCTGCGAAGCGATATTGATAATTTTCCCGCCGTTACCGGCAGCGATCATCAGGCGTGCTGCCGCCTGCGAGCAGAGGAAAGGACCGGTAAGATTGACGGCAATTTGCTTCTGCCACTCGGCAAAATCGGTATCAATCACCGGCTGTAACATCACATATCCGGCGCAGTTCACCAGAATATCGATGTGGCCGTAGTGGGAAATAACCTGATCAAACGCCTGGGTAACGGCGGCGGGATCGGTGACATCACAACAGACAAACTGCACCCGATCGGCGGCAAACTCTGCCTGCAGGCTGGCAACCCTGTCCGCTTCGAACGGCGGATAAAGCAGCGCCAGACGCGCACCCTTTTCCAGCAACATGCTATTCGTCGCCATCGCAATGCCGCCCAGGCCGCCGGTCACCACCGCGACTTTGTCAGCCAGATTCAGCGCGGTATCCACGCCGTATCGCAGGTTCACGTCATATTCACCACTCATCCCACTTATCCCCTCAGTTTTTTGCTGTCGCCGTTGACTCAATCATTTTCGAACAAAAATATAAGCTATCGAAAAGAAATGATATGTGGGGCAGATCAAATTTCGACCATCTGCTGCTCTTCGGGGATTATCTTATTGAAAAGACGTGATCTGGCTTGCAATGCGCAAATAAAAGTGAAACCAGCAAATCGTGAAAGCGGGTGTGATTCAATAACCTGCAACTCTTTAACTTTCGTTCGAAAATGAACATCCCTTGCGACCATCTCGCATTCATAAAAATGGCGCGTTAAACTCTGCGACAGATCCTTCTTCGCCTGAAAACCCTGCGATTGGAAAAGGGAGCATTTCGATTGAAAAGCAAAAGTGAGCAGTTAGCTGATATGCAGCAACGCCGCGAAAAGATTCTGGAGATGATCCGCGAGGATGGCACGGTCACGGTCAAAGCGCTGACGGAGACCTTTGGCCTGACTGAAGCAACGTTGCGCAGCGATCTGCGAATGCTGCAAAAACAGGGTTTTGTCCAGCGCTACCACGGGGGCGCGACCCTGATGACCGGCAAACAGAATACCGGCGCGATGCTGCTTGAGCGGCAAACCCATCTGGAAGAGAAAGAGGCCATTGGCCGACTGGCGGCACAGCACATCGAAAATGGTGACACGGTGATTTTCGATTCCGGCACCACCACCACCGCCATCACTGATGCCATTACCCATATTCGCCGCTTATCGGTGGTCACCACGGCGGTGAATATCGCACTGAAACTGGGTGGCGAACCCGGCATCAATATTCTGCTGACCGGCGGCACCTTCAAATTCCCGACGCTATCGACCTCCGGTGAAAAGGCAGCCAGCTTTTTCGAAAACGTACTCGCCGAGAAACTGTTTCTGGCGACCGCCTGCATCTCACCTCGCCTCGGCCTGAGCTTCCCCAGCGAAACCGACATCAAGGTCAAGCTGGCAATGATTCGCTCAGCCAACACGGTGTATGTGGTGGCCGACTCCAGCAAGATTGATAAGGTGTCGATGTTTGCGCTGCCGTGCGACTGGAGCAATATCCACTATCTGATTACCGACAGCGGCATCACCCCAGCACAGGTTAAGGCGTTCGAGGCGCTCGGCGTTAAAGTGCTGGTCGCCCCGCTGCCGCTGAAGCGGGCAATGTAATCGGCATTACCGGCGCGGTTCTGCCCGGCGCCAGGGATCATCAGAAAGAGATCTGGTGGGGTTATGCTGTGCTAACCATGCTGAAACGGGCAGCAAGTGCCTGCCTGAACGCCTTTCACCCAAAACACGCACACCAGCCAGCCGGCCAGTAAGCGCCTGCCCGAAGAGCAAGGTGTGCGAGCCACGGATGGCGAGCCCGGTCCGCAGGGACGCGGGTCCCCCGTGCGATCGGGCAGGTCCTTGCTGACCTTCGCACCGGGCGCACCACCGCACTCGCCATCTCAACACACCGCAACGCGCGCCCTCGCATCGGCCTGTAAATCCGCCCGGTAATAACGCACCACCTCACCGACCAGCAACAACGACGGCGAAACCGGCTTCTCCTGATCCACCGTCTGCGCCAGTCCGCCCAGCGAGGTAATCAACACCCGCTGATCCGACCGGGTACCGTTCTCAATGATCGCTACCGGCGTCGACGCATCACGCCCGTGATCCTGCAACTGCCTGCTGATCGAGGCACTCCAGCTCAACCCCATATAAAACACCAGCGTCTGATTGTCCGCCGCCAGCGCAGCCGCATCCAGCTGCGGCTCCCCGCTGCGCCCGTGCCCGGTGATCAGCCGTAACGACTGCGCGCAATCACGGTGGGTCAACGGAATGCCACTGGCCGCCGCGCAGCCCACCGCGGCGGTAATCCCCGGCACCACCTCACATCGAATCCCGGCCAGCTGCAGACTCACCATCTCCTCGCCGCCGCGACCAAAAATAAACGGGTCGCCGCCTTTCAAACGGATCACCTGGCGGCCACTGCGCGCCAGATCCACCAGCAACTGATTGATCTGCGCCTGCTTAAGACCGTGCTGCCCAGGTCGCTTACCCACATCAATGCACAACGCGCTCTCCGGCACTTCCGCCATCACCGCTTCACTCACCAGCCGGTCATACACCACTACCTCGGCACGCTGCAGTAAACGCAACGCTTTCACCGTCAGCAGATCAACGTCGCCCGGCCCGGCACCCACTAACCACACCGCGCCCTGCTGCGGAACACTGCCCTGCGGCGACAGCAATTTATCCAGCGATTCAATTAACAGCGTCATGACGCCTCCGTAATCGATTGGGAACGCAACAGCTGCTTCAGTTCCGGAATACAGGAACCACACTGCGTGCCGCATTTAAGCTTCTCGCCCAGCGCCTGAGTCGTATCACACCCCTGCGCCACCGCCTGCAAAATGGCCGACTCACCGACCGCCATGCAACTGCAGATAATCCGCCCCGCCGCCTGACCCTGGGCGGCCTGGCCCGCCAGCAGCCGATGCCGCCGAAACGCATCCGACGGCGCAGCCTGAAACGCGGCAGCGACGAAATCGTGGTCGACTGCTGGCAAGCCAGCCCCGGCATACAATGCCAGCTGCAGCACGCCGTCTCGCCATGCCAGCACCCGGTAATCACTGCCGCTGCCGTCAGCGACCTGCAACTGGCACCCGCTAAGATCGTAATGCGCCGCCAGCCACGCTTGTGGCGCGCCCTCGCCAGCAACCACATAACGCTGCACCCCGGCATACGGTGACCGCGCCCAGTAACGCAACCCCACAGGTGATGCCAGCGTCGGCTGCCATAACCAGCCCTGCCAGCTCACCGGCAACGGCATAATCCGCACCGGCGTCTGCTTCAGCGCCGGCTGGCGCGAAAACGGACAGCCTCGCGCGGCGATTAACATATCGACATGGCTCTGCTGACTGAACTGCCGGTTCCAGTGCATCGGCATAAACAGCTCTCCGCGTCGCAGCCCGCTATCCAGCGTCACCCGCGCGCTGATCCAGCCAGACAGCGACTGCACACGGGCCAGCGCCCCCGCCGTCAGCCCATAGCGGGCCGCATCGGCCGGATGAAGCGCCACAAACGGCTCGTCACAGTGCTGCATCAGCCGTGGCACCAGCCCGGTGCGGGTCATGGTATGCCACTGATCGCGCACCCGACCGGTATTCATCAGCAACGGATAAGCCACCTCGCGTGGCGTTAGCACGGGCGTCGCCGGTACCCATAGCCGGGCTTTGCCATCTGGATGATAAAACCGGCGATCGCTAAACAATCGGGCACAGCCAGCAGGATGTTCAGCGTTGACCGGCCACTGAACCGGATGCAGCGCATCCCAGTCAACATCACTTAACTGCGCCAGCGCGCTGATATCAAACGCCCGCTGACCGCCGTTCTCAAAGCCCGATAGCGCCGCATGTTCACGGAAAATCGCTGCCGGATGCTGCCAGTTAAATCCTTCAAAGCCTAAACGTCGGGCCACCTGGGCCAGCAGCCACCAGTCGGGACGGGCATCGCCGGGCGCGGCGGCAAAGGCGCGCTGACGCGAAATCCGCCGCTCTGAATTGGTCACCGTGCCATTTTTCTCGCCCCAGCCCTGGGCCGGCAGCAGAATGTCAGCAAACGCGCTGGTATCGGTTTGCGCCATCACGTCCGACACAATCACCAGCGGACAGGCCGCCAGCGCCTGCGCCACCCGATTGCCCTCCGGCATAGAGACAGCCGGATTAGTACCCATAATCCAGACCGCTTTAACTTCGCCGGTGGCGATAGCCTGAAACAGATCCACCACCGTCAGGCCGGGCTGACGGGCGATAGTCGGGCTGCGCCAGAAACGCTGCACCCGATCGCAGTCAGCCGGATCAAACCCCATATGCGCCGCCAGCTGATTAGCCAGCCCGCCCACTTCACGTCCTCCCATCGCATTTGGCTGTCCGGTCAGCGAAAACGGACCGCAGCCCGGCCGCCCGATCCTGCCGCTTAACAGATGCACATTGAGGATCGCCTGATTGTTATCACTGCCGGTGAGCGACTGATTAATCCCCATGCACCACAGCGTCACTACCCGCCCGGTCTGGCTGAACAACCGGTAAAAGTCGGTCACCTGCTGCGGCGTCAGATCGCACTGTGCGGCGACGTGCGCAACCTGCCACGGCTCTGCCGCCGCCAGCGTTTCCGCCACGCCGCTCAGGTGCGGCAGCATCGTCTGATCGATGCCGCCCTGCTTTGCCAGCCAGCGCAGCAGGCCGGAAAACAGCAGTGTATCGCTGCCAGGACGCAGCGGCAGATGCAGATCGGCCAGGTCGCAACTGGCGGTACGCCGCGGATCGATGACCACCATCCGCATTTCAGGACGCTGCTGCTTCGCCTGCGCCAGCCGCTGCCAGATCACCGGATGTGCCCAGGCCGCGTTGGAACCGACCAGCACCACCAGATCGGTCTGATCCAGATCCTCATAACAACAGGGCACCGCATCCGTACCGAACGCACGCTTATAGCCGATCACCGCTGAGGCCATACAGAGCCGCGAGTTGGTATCGATATTGGCGGTGCCGATATAACCCTTCATCAGCTTATTGGCGACGTAGTAATCCTCGGTCAGTAACTGGCCGGAACCGTAAAACGCCACTGCCTGCGGGCCGTCACGCTCAATCACCGCGCGTAATCCTGCCGCCGCCGCATCCAGCGCCGCGTCAAGCGTCACCGGCTGGCCATTAACCTGCGCCTTCAGCAACCGTCCCTCTGGCGTCAGCGTCTCGCCTAACGCTGTTCCCTTAACGCACAACCGCCCGGCGTTGGCCGGATGCAGCGGATCGCCCGCCACCTGCGCCCGATGATTGTCCTGCGGCGTCACGCAGACGCCACAGCCGACGCCGCAATAGGGACAGGTGGTATTCATGATGCCTGCGCCAGTTGATTCGCCGGACGATTCGCCAGCCAGATCTGCCCCGCTTCCAGCTTCACCGGCCAGCAGCGTAACTGGTGCTGCGGGTTATCCAGACTCTGACCGTCCCGCAGCCGCACCCGCTGCTTGTAAAGCGGCGAAATCACCACCGGCTCGCCGCCGACATCACCGAGAATACCGCGCGACAACACGCTGGCTTCGCTGCCTGGCTCGCGATCCTCCAGCGCATAAAGCGTCTCACCAAAGCGGAACAGCGCGATACGCTCACTGCCGAGCCGCGCCCCGATGCCGGCCTGCTGTGGCACCGCGTCGAGTGCACAGACTGCGCTCCATCGCTCGGCCGGCAGGTGCAGCAACGGGCGGGACGTGGCCGTGTCCGGCTGGCGCTGGCCGCGCACCCGGCTGTAGTGCAGGCTCTCATCCGGCTGATCGCTGTTGATCGTCGGAGTGAACAGCGCCAGGCGTGACGCATCCGCCAGCGTGGTCTGCCATTCGCACTGGTACGCCTCGACCACCTGCTGCATCTCCTGCTCCAGCGTTGCCGCCAGCCCGAGGCTATCGTCAATCACCACCTGACGCAGATAGTCGAGGCCGCCCTCCAGGTTATCCAGCCAGACGCTGGTGCGCTGCAGCCGGTCGGCGGTACGGATATAAAACATCAACAGACGATCGACATACCGCAGCAGCGTAGCGTCGTCGAGGTCGCTGGCGAACAGATCGGCGTGACGCGGCTTCATACCGCCATTGCCGCAGACATAGAGATTCCAGCCCTTGTCAGTGGCGATCACCCCGATATCTTTGCTCTGCGCTTCAGCACATTCACGGGTACAGCCGGAAACCGCCATCTTGATCTTGTGCGGGGCGCGCAGGCCCTTGTAGCGATGCTCCAGCGCGATAGCGAACGCGGTAGAGTCCTGCACGCCATAGCGGCACCAGGTTGATCCGACACAGGACTTCACGGTGCGCAGCGATTTGCCGTAGGCGTGGCCGGTTTCGAAGCCAGCGTCCAGTAACGTCTGCCAGATAGCTGGCAGTTGATCGAGCCGCGCACCGAACAGATCGATGCGCTGTCCGCCGGTAATTTTGGTATAGAGATCGTAGCGCGCCGCCACTTCGCCAATGGCAATCAGACCTTGCGGAGTGATCTCACCCGCCGGAACGCGCGGCACCACTGAATAGGTGCCATCTTTCTGGATATTGGCAAAGTAGCGATCGTTGGTGTCCTGCAGCGGCAGATGTGCCGGTTGCAGCAGATAGTCGTTCCAGCAGGAAGCCAGCAGCGAGGCCACCAGCGGTTTACACACTTCACAGCCGTGGCCTTTGCCGTGCGCCGCCAGCAGATCGTCAAAGGTTTTGATCGCCTCCACCCGGATCAGGTGATAAAGCTCCTGCCGCGACCAGGCGAAGTGCTCGCAGATATCCTTCTTCACCACCACGCCGAGGTTAGACAACTGGTATTCCATCACCTGTTTCACCAGTGCCGCACAGCCGCCGCAGCCGGTGGCCGCTTTGGTACAGCTTTTAATGCTGCTCATCTCACTGCAACCGCTTTTCACCGCTGCGCAGAGTTCGCCTTTGCTGACGTTATGACAGGAGCAGAGCTGGGCACTGTCAGGTAGCGCGGCCACGCCCGCTGCCCTGGCCGGTGCGCCCGCCAGCAGCGGCAGAATCAGACTCTCGGGCGCGGCCGGCAGCGGCAGCGCATTCAGCATCATCTGCAGCAGTGTGGCGTAATCGCTGCTGTCCCCCACCAGCACGCCGCCCAGCAATCGGCTGCCGTCGCCGGAGACCACGATTTTCTTGTAAATGCCTTTTGGACCGTCCGTCCAGTGATAACTCTGGCTGCCGATGGTGCGACCCTGCGCATCACCAAACGACGCGACCTCGACCCCCAGCAGTTTGAGCTTTGTGCTCATATCCGCACCGCTGAACGCAGTGGGTTCCGCCGCCAGATGGCCCGCCAGTACCCGCGCCATCTGATAGCCGGGCGCCACCAGCCCAAAAATCTGACCGTTCCACAGCGCGCATTCGCCGACGGCGTAGATCGCTTCATCGCTGGTCTGACAGCGATCGTTAATCTCGATACCGCCGCGCGGACCGAGCGTCAGCCCGGCCTCACGCGCCAGCTCATCACGTGGCCGGATGCCGGCGGAGAACAGCACCAGATCGCTGTGCAGGCTGCTGCCATCGGCAAAGTGCAGCAGCACGCTGCCGTCGGCCTGAGTCTCAATCTGCTGAGTCTGTTTTGAGGTGTGTACCGTCACACCAAGCGACTCGATCTTCTGACGCAGCATTGACGCGCCGCCCTCATCGAGCTGCACCGCCATCAGGCGCGGCGCAAACTCCACCACATGGGTTTCCAGCCCGAGTTGCCGCAGCGCATTGGCCGCCTCCAGACCCAGCAACCCACCGCCAATCACCACGCCGCGCTGACTGTGACGGGCGCAGGCGGCAATCGCATCGAGATCGTCGAGCGTGCGGTAGACGAAACAGCGTGCCGCATCGTGGCCGGGAATCGGCGGCACAAAGGCGCGTGATCCGGTCGCCAGCACCAGCCGATCCCACGCCAGCTGGTTACCCGCACTGTCAGTCAGGCTACGCTGCGCCCGATCAACCGACACCACCTGGCAGCCCGTGCGCAGCTCAATGCCGTGCTGCGCAAAGAAATCCGCGCCCACCAGCGAGAGATCGGCCGCCTGTTTGCCGTTGAAATAGTCCGACAGATGCACCCGGTCATAGGCTGGCTGAGACTCTTCGCCATACACCACAATGTGATAGTGCTGATGCAGTTCACGGGCGACCAGTTGCTCAAGAAAATAGTGGCTGACCATGCCGTGACCGATCACGGCTAATAGCGGTTTGCTCATCAGAAGACTCTCTGCAGCCTGCGGCTGCGTTTCAGGTTGATCGGGATCGAACAGGGTGGCGAGCGTGACGGGTTCAGCACGCTGCAGGCGGCCGAGCAGTGCGGCCCCCTGCTGGCTGTCACCAAACAGCAGCACGCCGTTGAGGCGTCCCTGTCGCAGAAAGAGACGACGATAGTCGCCGGAGAGCGGATCAAAACTGCTGACCGATGGCGCTTCACTGATATCCCCGGCGCTGAACAGTGAAATGCCGCTGACTTTCAGCCGCGTGCCGCCAGGCTGGGTACGGTAATCGGCCTGTGGCGAACCGGCCAGCTGCGCTGCCAGCACCTGCGCCTGCGCCAGACAGGGCGCCACCAGGCCAAAGGTCTCCCCCTCGATTTCACAGCACTCGCCGACGGCATAGACATCGGGCACCGCGCTGCGTAGCTGGCGATCGACCAGAATACCGCGCTGACACGGCAGCCCCGCCGCCCGCGCCACGGCCACGGCTGGCTCCACGCCGATGGCGATCACCACCTGCGCGGCGGCGTAATCAGCGCCATCCGCCAGTGTGACGCCGGTTGCGGTGATCGCCTGCAGGCCACTGTTCAGCAAACAGTGGATGCCACGCCCGCGCAGCGCCGTCAGCAGCAGTTCACCCGCTCTGGCATCCAGCTGGCGATCGAGTAACCAGCCTTTGTGGTGAATCAGCGTCACCTCACGGCCCTGCGCCCGCAGTGCCGCCGCCGCCTCAATGCCGAGGAAACCGCCCCCCAGCACCGCCACCGGGCCGTGGCCCGCCAGCAGCCGTTCAACATCATTGATGCTGCGAAAACCGCTGACGTGCGGCCGATCGATGCCCGCAATGGCCGGCAGACGCGGCTGCGATCCGGTGGCGAAAACCAGCCGGTCCCAGCCCAGCTGGCGCTGGTCGGTCAGCACCGTGCGGGCCGCCAGATCGACCTGCTGCACCGTTTCACCGGCCAGCAGCGTCACGCCGTGCTGCTGATACCATGAGGTGGCATGAAGCAGGGTCTCGCTGAAGCGCATCTCGCCAGCCAGCACCGGTGATAACAGCACGCGGTTATAGTTGCCGTACGGTTCGCGACCGATCACCGTGATGGCGTAGCGCTGCGGCGCGCGTTGCAGCAGGCTTTCGACCAGCTGCATCGCCGCCATTCCATTCCCTATCACCAGCAGCCGTTGCGTCATGATGTGATCCTCACGCCGCCGTAGTCTGTTTTTCATACAGAAAGTGCAGCACCTGCTGACGTAGCTGGTGATAGCGTGGATCGTCGGCCAGCGCGACGCGTGAGCGCGGACGCGGCAGATCGACCGGCAGAATCTCACCGACCCGCGCCGCCGGGCCGTTGGTCATCATCAGTACCCGATCTGACAACAACACCGCCTCATCGACGTCATGGGTGATCAGCACGATGGTGGTGTTCAGCTCCTGCTGAATGCGCATCACACTGTCCTGCAGATGCGCGCGGGTCAGAGCGTCCAGCGCGCCAAACGGCTCATCCAGCAGCAGCACCCGCGGCTTCATCGCCAGCGCCCGTGCGATGCCGACGCGCTGCTTCATGCCGCCGGAAATCTCACCCGGCCGCTTGTGCATCGCATGGCTCATCTGCACGCGATTCAGGTTGTGCTCAATCCAGTCACGCATTTCCGCTTTACTGAGCCGGCCTTTAAACACCTGCTGCACCGCCAGTTCAACGTTCTGAAACGCCGTCAGCCAGGGCAGCAGCGAATGGTTCTGGAACACCACCGCCCGCTCTGGCCCCGGCCCGGCGATCTCGCGGTTATCGCACAGCAATACGCCGCTGCTGGGCCGGCTTAATCCGGCAATCAGGTTCAGCAGGGTTGATTTGCCGCAGCCGGAATGGCCGATCAGACTCAGGGTTTCGCCCTGGTGAATATCAAAGCTGACGTTATCCAGCGCCAGAAATTCACCGCTGGCGGTATTGAAGCGCTGGCTGACCTGCTGAACGCGAATAATGTGTGACATGGTGAACTCCTTATTTATCCCAGCTAAAACGACGGACCAGCAGCATCAAGCCCTGCTCCAGCAACAGGCCGACAACGCCGATAATCAGGATGGCGATCAGAATGTTTTCCACATTGAGGTTGTTCCACTCGTTCCAGATCCAGAAGCCGATACCCAGTCCGCCGGTCAGCATTTCGGCAGCGACAATCACCAGCCACGCAATGCCAATCGACAGGCGAACCCCGGTCAGCACGGCGGGCAGCACCGCCGGCAGCAGGATGCGGCGCATTACCGTCCACTCGGAGAGCTGCAGCACCCGCGCCACATTGAGGTAATCCTGTGGAATGCGTTGTACCCCTTCAGCGGTGTTGATGATCATTGGCCAGATTGAGCAGATGAAAATGGTCCAGCTGGCAGCAGGCTCGGCACGCTGAAACAGCAGCAGACCAATCGGCAGCCAGGCCAGCGGACTAACCGGGCGCAGCAAGGCGATAATTGGATTGAACATCCGTGCCATAAACAGAAAGCGGCCGAGCAGAAAACCGGCCGGAATGCCGACCAGGGCCGCCAGGCCGAAGCCGACAGCGACCCGTTGCAGCGACGCCAGCACGTTCCAGCCGATGCCCTGATCGTTGGGACCGTTGCTATAGAACGGATCGGCAAACAGCACCTGCGCCGCCTGCCAGGTGGCGTACGGCGTCGGAAAAGACGGCTCCGACAGCGCGGCAAGTTGCCACACCAGCAGCAGCAACAGCATCCCGCCGGCTGCCGGGATAGCCCGCTGGATCAGCGGACGCAGGCGAGCCGGTCTGGCGGCGGCTTTCGGGGTAATCTGCAGCGGGATAACGGTAGCACTGCTGTCGGTCTGTACCGGCTGCGCCAGGGCGCGCGCGTCAGTTTTCATGGCATCCTCTCTTAATGTTTGATGGCGAAACTGGCGGCATAGGCGGCAGGATCGCTGCCGTCCCAGACTTTGCCGTCGATGAGGGTACTGCTGCGCATCTCCGTGGCGGGCAGTGCGATCTGGCCGACCGCACTGGCGGCCTGTTTATAGATGTCGATGCGGTTAATCTGGCGTGCTACCGCCAGGTAATCAGGATCGTCGGTCAGCAGACCCCAGCGTTTCATCTGGGTCAGGAACCACATGCCGTCAGAGAGCCACGGGAAACTGACCTTGCCGTCACCGAAGAAGCGCATCGGATGCGTGTCCTGCCACGACTGACCCAGCCCGTTCTGGTACTGACCCAGCATCCGCCCTTGTAGCGTCTCAACTTTGGTATTGATCCAGGCGCGCCCGGCTAACACCTGGGCCGTTTCGCGACGGTTATCGTCAGAGGCATCAATCCAGCGGGCGGCTTCCAGTACCGCAGCCGTGAGTGCGCGTGCGGTATTGGGATTCTCGTTGACCCACTGCGCGCGGGTGCCGAGGATTTTTTCCGGATGCTCAGGCCAGATCTGCTGGCTGGTGGCGGCGGTAAAGCCGATGTTGTCGCTGATGGCGCGCTGGTTCCACGGCTCGCCGACGCAGAAGCCGCTCATGTTGCCTATCTTCATGTTCATCACCATCTGCGGCGGCGGCACAACCACGGTGCGTACCTCCTCAAATGGGTTGATGCCGGCATTGGCCAGCCAGTAATAGAGCCACATGGCGTGGGTGCTGGTGGGAAAAGTGTGGGCGAAGGTGAAGTGGCCTTTGGCCTGGCTGTCGACCGCCTTTTTCAGGCTGGCCGCATCTGTCACGCCGCTGGCTTTTAGCTGGTTCGACAGAGTGATCGCCTGGCCGTTATGGTTGAGCGTCATCAGATTAGCCATGTCGTGCTGCGGACCGGCCACCCCGAGTTGCAGGGCGTAGATCATGCCGTACAACACGTGCGCGGCATCCAGCTCGCCAGAGGTCAGTTTGTCGCGTACCGCCGCCCAGCTCGCCTCTTTACTGACCTGTAGCGTCAGGCCATATTTTTTATCAAATCCTTTAACTGACGCCATCACCACGGGTGCGCAGTCGGTGAGCGGAATAAAGCCGACCCGCACGGTGTTTTTCTCAGGCGCATCCGATCCCGCCGCCCATACGGCATTGCGTAATCCCGGAACAACCCAGGCCCCGCCCAGCGCGGCACCGGACAGCAGTAACTGACGTCGTGAAAGGGAAAATGGCGTTTTGCTCATCATATTGCCCCTGAACAGGAATAAAAAAAGGCGTCCTCCGACATGCCGAAGCATGCGGATGGACGCCTTTATCCAAAGCACTGGCCCCACCGCCGTTGGCGGGAACAATGCGCACTGTCTGTACTATCAAGCAAGCAGCGTGCCAGAATTACTGACCGCTTTAACGCCGGGTTTTCGCCCTGCTCCGGGTGAAAAAGCAACCGTTTTTGCACTTCTCTGACGCAGGCTGCGCACAAGCGTTGTGCAGCTAACGCTTTCGGGTTAAGTGTTGAGGGTCGCGGCGACGGCCAGCACCGCCTGCGCGATCTCCAGTACCCGTTTGTTCTGGTTCATGGCGCTTTTACGCAGTGCCTGCCAGGCCGCCTGCTCGCTGAAACCGTGCTGCTGCATCAGCCAGTGCTTGGCCTGTTCAATGATCCGGCGCTCATCCAGTGAAGCGCGCATGGCGGCCAGTTCATCGGCTTGTTGCTGCAAGCGCTGCGACTGTTCACCAATCAGCGACAGTACTGAGCGCCCAAGCTGCGGCGCCAGGCCGTCGCTGTCCAGCGTGGCCGCGCCGGGCAGCCAGTCGGCACCCGAAACATAGAGCGCAAAACTGCTCTCTCCCTGCACCGGGGTCAATGGCAGCGCCGCCTGCTGTTCGGCCAGTTCAATCGCGGTCCGGCAACGCAGCATCAGCGTGGCGGAGAGACCGTCTTCGACCTGTTTCATCTGATCGAGCCGTGCGGAAAGCAGTGAAAACCAGTGCAGCGCGCCGGACGCTTCGCCGCTGCCGCCGGTGCAGGCAATGCGCCGCAACCGCTCGATATCCCGGCTGGCCTGCGCCAGCGGCTGCCATCGGGCACGCGCCTGGTCATCGGCAAACTGGTGAAAGGTGGTGAAACTCTGCTCCTGGGCCGCAATCAGCGCGACCATCTGGCTGCGCTGATCGGTGCTGAACTGCCCGGCCGCAAAGCCAGCGGAACCAATGGCGCGCTCCTGTCCGGCCAGCTCTTTGCCCTGCATAAAGCTGAACAGCGCAATCAGGGCGCGGGAGATATCGGGATGGCTGGCGGTGTCAGCAGCTTCAAATACCAGGTTGAGTAAGGTGCGTATCACCTGGTTAAACGCTGCCATCGCCGCTGGCTGGTTAAGCGTCCCCTCCGCGATCTGCTGTCGCAGTGTGGGCAGTTCACTCAGCGCCTGTAATGCGGCGGCGATCAGGTGACAGAAGCGGCTGTAGCCCGGTTGCGCCACCGCTGGCGGTAGCGCCTGATAAACCTGCTGCAGGCAGGCGCTGACCTCCTGCTGGCGGGCGACCCGCTCAGCGCTGAACAGCCGGCCGTGGGAACAGATCCAGATATTGCTGGCACCGCGCTCCCGCTGCAGTTGGTGGACCAGCTCACTGACCGCCGTTAGTAGTTGTCCGGTCTGCAGTAGCCGTTGCAGGCTGGCAATATCGCTTTCCCGTGATGCCTGCAACCAGCTCAGGGCGTCCCTCATGGTTCACCTCTCATCGGCGTAAAACCATTATTAAGCAAAAGCCGTGCCGTTTTGACAGTAAAAAGCGTGGCCGGCGCGCCCGGAAATTCCGATTTTGATGAGTTTCTTAAGGCAAATGGATAAAAATTTCTGACAATGAGTGATTAGAAAAACTTAATAGTTTCCCATTGAATCCTTTGCGTGGCAGAATGCGCGACAACGTTCTCAACCAGTTTGCCGTCGCGATAATTCAGTTAGCTTTAACTATCGTAAAGCATGGCGCTTTTCCCGCGCCCTGGCTTGCTAGAAAAGCGCCTGCTATCACGCATCGGCAGCCGGTGCAATGGTTTGAATTCTCAAAAGTCTTAGGTAGACTGAACGCAGTACTATCCTGATGTAATCTGACCTTTTTTTGAATGTCAGAACTTTGGCCTGCTGCGGCGCCCTTGTCGGCGCCCTCCTGCGTTGGGCCAGGTAATATGCAGATACTTTGATGAGATCACGAGGAACATGGTGAAAAAGAGTCTTGCGTTAACACTGCTGGCGGTCCTTACCCTGGCAGGCTGTAAGGCCCCGCCGCCGCCCGTCACTGATGACACGCTGGTGACCAGCGAAATCAACGGCGTCAAGCTGGTTCATCGGCATGCCGTTGCGGCGCCGACCGAATTCGAACCGGTCAATCAGACCTGGCGAGCGTTGTATGGCGCGTCAGTGATGACGACGCCCGATTACGGCGGCAAAGTGGTTCGCTATCTCGAAACGGGTAAACCGTTTGAAGTATTAGGCAATGTGGAAAATCACTGGCTGGCGATTGCCGATCAGGCTGACGGCCCGATGATTGGTTACGTTCCGCTAAAAGCGGGTGTGGAAAGCAGCCGCTATGACGCCACTGTCCAGAGCGATCGCCCCCGTCCTCGCAAGACGAAACAGGTCTGTGTCGCCGTTGGCGGTGCCAGTAAAGCGTGCCGCACTAACGATACCGCGACCTGGATCTTAGACTAAACATGAAATCCGGCGCATATTGCCCGCAGCACCGTCCTGGGCTGCGGGTTCAGGGATTTGCCATTGGCTGGAAGATCACGAATTAATGACTGTGGAATCCCCTGCGCGTGAGGTCACCCCCTCAGGCAATGAGAATCTATTACTTCAGGCTGCAGCGCCACTGCTGAACGCGGTGGTGCAAATTCGTCAGTCAGCCACCCATGACGACCCCGCGGGCTTACGCCAGTCGCTTATTGATGAGATCCGCCAGTTCGAACAGCGTTGTAAACAGGCCGGCCTGCCGTTTGAGATGATTATCGGCGCGCGTTACTGCGTCTGTAGCGCGCTGGATGAAGCGGCGGCGCAAACGCCCTGGGGCACGCGCGGCGTCTGGTCTGGCAACGGTATGCTGGTGACCTTTCACAATGAAAGCTGGGGCGGTGAAAAATTCTTTCAGTTGCTGTCACGTATTTCACAGAGCCCGCAACAGCACCTCTGGTTACTGGAGGTGGTGCATTACTGTCTGCTGCTCGGCTATGAAGGCCGTTATCGCGGCAGTGAACAGGGCCGCGCCCAGTGCGACGGTATCCGTAAACGACTGAAAAAGCTGATTGAAGAGACGCGTGCTCAGCGTCAGACGCCACAACCGCCGCTGGTGGAAGTGCATCCGCTGGTCAGCACCCTGGCGCGGCCGATGGTCCCGCTGTGGGCCTGCGCGATGCTGGTGGCGCTGATCGGCTGCCTGATTTACAGCGGCCTGAACTGGCGGCTGGGCAATGCGGCCGAGCCGCTGCTGCGCGCTATCTATCAGACGCCGCTGCCGCAGATAACCGCCGGTCGTCGTCCCTCTTCTCCTCAGGCGCTGCTCGACCTGCGACAGCGGCTGAATGATGTGATTGCCGCAGGCCAGCTTGAAGTCAGTGACGGTGCCTTCGGCAGCAAAGTTATTATCCCGGCGGATAAGCTGTTCGCCGAACAGGGCACGGTCATCAACCCGGTGGGGCGCGCCCTGCTGGCTCGCGTCTCGACCGCCATGAAAAATGTCAAAGGCACGATTCTGGTGTCGGTGTTTACCGACGATCACCCGGTTGATAACAGCCGGTTCGCCTCCAGCTACGAATTCTCGTTCGCCCGCGCCCGCGCGGTGACGCAGTTGTTGCAGGTCCAGCTGGCCGACGGCCATACCGTACGTTCTGAAGGCCGCGGTGACAGCGACCCGCTGCTGCCGAACGACAGTAGCGAAAACCGTACCCGCAACCGCCGCGTTGAAATCACCCTGTTTGCCGCGCCCGAAACGCTCAGTAATCATCAAGGAGCACAATAATAATGCGCGCTTCCCTTCGACTGCTTCTGACACATCGATTGTTATGGAGTTTTATCGGCGTTACGGCGCTGAGCTGTCTGGTGTGGATGCTCGGTCCGCTCTGGACGTGGGGCGAATCGCGACCGCTGGAGCCGATCCTGCCGCGCCAGCTCACCGTCAGCGCCTTCTATTTTTTATGGGTCCTGTTCCAGCTGATGCCGTCGCTCTATCGTGCCTGGTTTAATAGCCGGTTACTGAATCAGCTACAGGCCGCAGGCAGCGACGATCCCGCCGAACGTCAGGTGACCGAAGAACTGCTCAACCAGCGCTTCAGCGATGCGGCGATGCAGCTCAGGCGCACCCAGTTTGGTCGCCGCCATTCCGGTGGTCTGCTGTCGCGCTTTAATTCCAATTACCTTTATCAGCTGCCGTGGTATCTGGTGATGGGCGCGCCGGGAGCCGGTAAAACCACGGCGCTGTTGAATGCCGGACTGAATTTTCCCCTGACCGATACGCTGGGCAAAAATGCGATTCGCGGCGTGGGCGGCACCCGCAACTGCGACTGGTGGTTCACCGACAGCGCGGTGCTGATTGATACCGCCGGCCGCTACGCGCTGCAGGAGAGCCAGCGCGCGCGCGACGCCGCTGAATGGCACAGCTTCATCAACCTGCTTAAACGCTACCGCACCCGCCAGCCGATTAACGGCGTGATCATGACCATTAGCATCGCCGATCTGCTGAGTGACTCCGCCGAGGCGCGGTTTGCGCAGGCCAGCGCGCTGCGTGAGCGTATGGCGGAACTGCACCAGCAGACCGGCATCCATTTTCCGGTCTATGTCATGGTGACCAAAACCGACTTGCTGAAAGGTTTTATGAGCTATTTCGGCTCGGTCGACAAAGCGAAGCGTGATGCTATCTGGGGCTTTACCTTTAACTGGGACCTCGGTAAGCCACATAAAGGCGACTGGCATCGCCATTTCGGCCAGCAGTTTCAGCGGCTGGAGCTGGAGTTACAGCAGAAGCTGGCTGACCAGATGACTCAGGAGCGCGATCTTAATGAGCGCGCCGAATGTTTCCTGTTCCCGCAGGAGTTTGCCTCGCTGCGTCCGCTGCTGAATGAATACCTCGATATCGTCTTCTCTGACCATCAGGATGCGGTTGCCTGGAGTCCGCGCGGCCTGTTCTTCACCAGCGGCACCCAGGAAGGTCTGCCTTTTGACCGGGTGATGGGCGAGCTGAGCCGTAAACTGCAGCTGCGCCAGGCCGGTGATCATTCGATCGCCGCGTGGGACAGCGTTAACCGCAACAGCCCGATTCCGGGTAACAAAGGTCAGAGCTTTTTTATTCGCGACCTGCTCAACGATCTGATCTTTAAAGAGAGCGGCCTGGCCGGCAGCAACCGGCGCTGGGAATACCGCAATCAGCTGTTTCACTGGATCGGTTACGGCGTGCTGGCTGGCGGCCTGCTGATTATGTCAAGCCTGTGGGGCCTCAGTTATTACCAGAATCAGCACTATCTGCATCAGGTTGAAGCGCGGGTACCGGCTATTCGTGAGCAGAGTCAGCAGGTGATTCATCAGCCTGCTGATAATATTTTTGATCTGCTACCCTTTCTCAATAGCCTGGTGAAATTGCCGCTGTCCGATCGTTTTTCTCTCGATAATCCGCCGCTTACTATGCGGGTGGGCTTATATCGCGGGACGCAGGTCAGCGATGCGGCCTGGGCGCTTTATCAAAATGCGCTTAAGTCTTTACTGCTGCCGCGCGTCGCCCAGCAGATCACCAATATTCTGCGCAATGACCCGGGCGATGATAACGCGTACAGCCGCAATGCCCTGCGCGCCTATCAGATGCTGTATCAACCGCGTAATTACGATGGCGAATTTCTGCGTGCCTGGCTGCTGCAAAACCTGCAGCGCTCGCTGCCCGACTCGGTCAGCACCCGCGATCTTCAGCAGCTCGACTGGCACCTGAGCCAGCTGCTGGATCAGCAAATTCAGTCATCGCCCTATGCTCGTGATAATGCGCTGATGATGCGTAAGCTTGCGGAAAATCTGAAAATTGCAGGGCAGTCCGGCCCTATGCTGGCGGTGACGCCCTCCCGCTCTGCACAACGATTGACCCTGCATAGCGAGTAATGGTGAGGTGTACATGGCTGCTTATACTGCCCCCGGCTGGTATGGCAAGCTGCCGTCAACCGGCGACTTTCTGCATCACCGGCTGAGCGAGCAACAGATCACCCCCTGGAATCACTGGTTCCAGCAGGGTTTGATGCACTGGCATCAGCAGGATGATGCGGTAACCGCGAACTTTTTACGCGCACCGGTATGGAATTTTGTCCTGCCGATTACCCCAACCCGACAGCAGGTGCAGATGGGCTGTTTACTGCCCTCCTGTGACCGCGTCGGCCGTGCCTGGCCGCTGCTGGCGCTGCACAGTTTTCCGCTCAGCCAGTGGCATCCGGCTCAGTTGACCATTTCAGGCGACTGGTTTCAGGATCTCGGTGCGACGCTGCTGCGGGCAGTACAGACGCCGCTCAACGGCGCGCAACTGGAGCAGCAGATTCAGACGCTGCCGCCGCTGCTGGTGCCGGCCCGACAGCCTTCCGAAATCATGGAGGTGATCGGTTATCAGGATTTGCCCTGCACGCTGAGCTGGCGTGAAGTGGCTGAACGCTTCGATCCCCAGCAGCATATGAGCTACTGGTGGAGTAACCGCAGTGATGGTTTTGCCCATGCCACCCACAAGCACAGCGGCAACCTCACGGCACAACTGTTTTCGTTACTGTTTAACCCGGCGGCAGGTGCACAGCCGGGACGTAATGGCCTTTACCCACCGATGTTTGAGTAAGGCCGGTTGCGTTTGCCGTTCAATCTGGGATAACTCATGCAATTTACCATTGTGCAATGCACTACGGATGTTCCGGTTAAAACCGTTGCGTTTCAACCGCCTGGCGGCACCATTGGCCGTAGTCAGGATAACGATCTGGTGCTGCCAGATGAGTCGCGCGCGATTTCGCGCCTGCAGGCGCTGGTTCATCTGTCGCATGACGGCGAATGCCGCCTGACCAATCAGGGCAGCGTGACGCCGGTTGAGCATAACGGCATCGCGCTCGGTCGCGGCATGCAGGTGTTGCTAAAGCATGGTGACGCGTTGCGTATCGGCGATTATGCGCTGGAAGTGCGCGATCCCGCCTGTCAGAGCGACCAGAACGATCCCCTCGCGCTGTTTGCCGGCAACAGCGATCAGCCTGCCAATCCGTTAGGCATTCATGAACACCACGAGCACGAGGTTGAAGACCGCCTGCTGGTAAACGATGCGTCTCCGGTGCGCCACGAACGCCATAATGATGCGCGGCTGGCGATTGAGCCTCAGGCGGACGAGCCGCGCCGCGCCCTGTCGTCCCAGCCGCAGGATCAGGACAAGCTGATCGCCGCGCTGCTGGACGGGATGGGGCTGAGCAACGGCCACGCAACGCCGATTGATGAAGAGCAGATGCGCATCACCGGTCGGATGCTTAGCCTGTTTTCGCAGGGTACGGTGGCGCTATTGTCGTCGCGCTCCATCCTCAAGCGCGGCGTGAAAGCGGACATGACGATGATCCTGAATGAGGCCAACAACCCTTTTAAGATCCTGCCGTCCGGTAAAACCGTGCTGATGCAGATGTATCAGAGCCAGATGCCCGGCTTTATGCCACCTGAGCAGGCGGTACGCGATGCGCTGGTTGATCTGCAGGCGCATCAGCTGGGGATGATTGCCGGTATCCGCGCCATCATTGCAGCGATGCTGCAGTCGTTTAATCCGGCGCGACTGGAAGAGCAGGCACGCGCCGACGGCGTGCTGCCGAAGCTGCCGTTCTCCAGCACCAAAAAGGCGGCGCTGTGGGATTACTTTACCCGCAACTATCAGCGCACCGCCGGCGAAATTGAAGATGATTTCCATACCCTGTTTGGCGAAGCGTTCCTGCATGCCTATGACATGGAGGTTAATCAGTACAAAGATTCCCAGACGCGGGTAGATGAAGCATGAAAATCGTTTTTGCCAGCCGCTGCCAGCAAGGCCTGCGCGATGATAATCAGGACCGCACCGGTGCCGCGCTGGACGATCGCCGGGCCTGTTTCGTGGTCTGTGACGGCGTCGCCGGTCTGCCAGGTGGCGAGATGGCGGCGCAGCTGGTGCGTGACAGTCTGCTGAGCCAGCTGGAGAACTGTGAACACTTTACGCCCGACTTTACCCGTCAGGCGATCGAACAGTGCCGTTTTGCGCTGCATGAGGCACAGGGAAAGAATCCGAAATTTGCACGGATGAGTACCACCCTTGCGGCGCTGTTTATTGACCGTCAAAAACAGCGTGCATGGTGGGCCCACGCAGGTGATAGCCGGGTTTATCACTTCCGGCGCGGGGTGCTGCATGAGGTCACCCGCGACCACAGCCTGGCCCAGCAGTTGAAAGAAGCGGGCTATGAAAATACCGGCATTAACAGTAATTTACTCTATAATGCGCTCGGCGCTGAACCGCCGCGTGCAGTCAGTTTTTCGCACCAGATTGCGCTGGAAGATGGCGACGCGTTTCTGGTCTGTACCGATGGATTCTGGCTCAACCTGACCACCGGTGAAATGGAGCAGGCGCTGCGCATGGTGAACGCCTGCGAAGAGTGGCTGGCACTGATGGAACAGGCAGTGAGCCGCAACGTGAAAAAAGATAATCTCAGCGCACTGGCGGTCTGGATTGGTGAGCCGGAAGAAGCGACATTGCTCTATTCACTGGCTGATTCGGCGCGCTTTCTTCCGCCTCGTTTTTGATTCCAAGGATCCTTATGAAACTGTGGTTGCCCGGCATCGCCACCTTACTGATAGCCTTTTACGCCCAGGCCGAAAATTATCGTGTGGTCTATTCCCCCAGCCTGGCGCTGGAGGTCTACATCGATAACGTGGTGAGCAAAGCGCCCGACGACTGGTGCAAAGAGACGTTGCCGCTGCGCATTGTCTCCGGAAAAAGTAAGGATTCGGCGGTGCTGACCACCTTTTTACCGCGCGTCGGTACCCTGCTCGCCAACCAGTGTGGTTTGCTGGATGTCATGCCGTGGCAGATGACCGACAAAGACGGCGGCGTACTAGCCAGCGGCAGCGCCAGCAAGCTACAGAACTGGCGGCCGATTGTGATGGCGGACGCCACGGCCAGCGCCAGCGAAAGTAACGCCGCGCCGCTGGATCTGTCGCGCCCGGCCAACAGCACACCGCTGCAGCACTTTGATCTGCCGAGCGGCTGCCATTTTCGTACTGCCTGGGATGAGAATGCCCGGACGATGTTTATCCCGGACGTCAGCAAGCAGCAGTGCTCACCCGACGGCTGGGCCGAAGGCAAAAGTGAACTGACGCTGGCGACACCGGATCATCCGACGCCGGTGGCGGTGACCTTTTATCAGGGCTATCCGATCGCTAACCTGACCATCCCGGACAGCAAACTGGAAGTCATTGCGGCGAACAATCAGCGCATGATTGTGACCCGCGCTGATACCGCCGATAGCTGGCTGGTTCTGCCGTTCGATAGCCAGCAACACGTCTGGCGTTTTAATGGAACCCTGTTGATTAAGATGGATAAGAATGCTGCGCAGCAGGATGCTGACGCTGTGAAATCGCGAGTTGATACTTTGCGCGGCCAATGGGCGCCGCATTTCATGCCACAGCAAAAAGTGAATGTGTTACTCATCGACACCCTGCACGCGGATCTGGTTGATCCTGCCATTGGTGCCTGGCGTAACATCAATTAATTACCGCGCAGCCTGGCGAGCAGGCCGTGTTCAGAGAGTTCACTATGTCGGCAAATGATAATCAGAAAACGGTTCCGAATGCCCTGCCGGACGGATACCGCTTCAACGAGTTTGAGATCAAGGAAGTGATTGGCGGTGGCGGTTTCGGCATTGTCTATCGCGCATGGGATCACCAGCTGGAACGCACTATCGCCATCAAAGAGTACATGCCGGTTTCGCTGGCGGTACGCGCGGCGGACTTGACGCTGGAACTGCGTGGCGAACGCTTCCAGAAACTGTTTAACGCCGGCCTGAATAGTTTTATTCAGGAAGCGCGGCTGCTGGCCCGCTTTAACCATCCGGGCCTGCTGCACGTGCTGCGCTTCTGGGAGCAGAACGGCACCGCCTATATGGGTACGCTCTACTACAGCGGCATGACGCTGAAAGAGTGGCAGATCACCAGCCCGGAGTCGATTTCCGAAGCCTGGATCCGTCGTCTGCTGCCGCCGCTGCTGGGAGCCATCAGTACCATTCATCAGGCCGGTTATCTGCATCGCGATATCTCGCTGGATAATATTCAGATTCAGGAAAACCAGCTGCCGGTGCTGCTGGATTTCGGCTCTGCGCGTAAGGAGATCGGCAATCTCTCCGATGAAACCGAAATCATGCTCAAGCCGGGCTTTGCGCCGATTGAGCAGTACAGCGAAGAGGGTGAGGTCGAACAGGGTCCGTGGACCGATATCTACGCCCTGGGTGCCGTGCTGCATAGCCTGATCACCGGCAACCCGCCGCCGGTCAGCGTGGTGCGCTGCATTGAAGATAATTACCAGCCGCTGGCCGAGCGTCAGCCGGCAGGCTATTCCCTGCCGCTGCTGCATGCGATTGACCGCGCGCTGGCGATGAAACCCGGCGATCGTCCGCAATCGATTGATGCGTTTGCTGCGTTAATCGACCTGCCGGTGAGCGATGTTGAAGCGGTGGTGAATAGTTTTCCGGTGCCGGGCGAGAGTGTCGCCGCAGTGGAAGAGGAGCCGGTCGACGCAGCGGCTCCAATCGTGATGGCGGTGAATCACGGTGCCGCCGCCGCCGAGCCGGTTACACCGCGTACCGTGCGTCGGCTGTCGCCGGGACTGATCGGTGCCGCCGCCGTGGCTCTGCTGGCGGTGGTTGCTGCGGTATGGCTGGCGAATCGTCACAGCGCCGCGCCGGAGCAGGTGACGCAATCACCGGTAGCGGCCAGCGCGCCCGCTCCGACAACCCCAGTGGCGGCTGCGCCAGCCATGCTGGCAACGGTCTATCTCAAGCTGGAAAGCGGTGAGAATGTGGTGCTCAATGGACAGCCGCTGGAGGTCAAACCGGGCAGCAGCGGTTTCGCTGCACTGAATCTGGCGGCCGGACAGTATCGTATTGAAGTCCACAACGGCAGCGTGACGCACGCGCAATCGTTGACGATTGACAAACCTGGCACCTGGCTGATTAATCCGGATAACTGACTGGCGAGGTAACGGGCTGGAGCAGTCTCCGACTGTGCCGCCCGACTGGCTGACCTCACCGCCGGGCGGTGGTGAGGGTTGTTGTTCCTGAGAGAGTTCAGGCCTGCTTCAGGCAGTGACTCTGCTGTAAAGTCCGCACCTGATGCGCCAGCCGGCTCAGGCTCTCCTCTTCCATGCCGCGTTTAGTCAGCTCCTCTTCGAGTGAAAAAAGATACTGGGCATTCGAGCCAAGCGGGCCGCTGGCGGCGGCAATCAGCGGGGCGATCGCTTCCGGGCAGGAATCTGACTCATACAGCGGATGACGCGGGTCCATGATAAAAGTCAGCGCCGTTACGCTGCGACCATCATCCAGTTGCAGTTCACACCAGGTCGGCAGATAGCAGCCGGTAATCATCTCGCGTTTCCACAGCAGTGCCAGCTCTTCATGCAGCCGCGCCTCGGGCAGACGAAAAGCCAGACCGCTGGTCCGGCCGCCTTGTTTCAGCGCCAGCATCCGGCCAGGATGGGTGGCGGTACCCCGTCCGGCAATCAGCCGCAGACAGAAAGCGCGATGCCAGCCTTCCAGCGAGCCGGACGCTACCTCATCCGCTTCAAAGATCGGGTTCCACATCAGAGAGCCGTAACCAAAGATCCATACCGGGCTGTGATCGGGACGGCAGGCCAGCGTAGCAGCCAGCGACGCCGCGCGCTGCTCGCAACTCCAGAGCAGCGTCTCTTCGATATCACCGAACGACGTTTTACAATCCGCTTTTAAAAGAAATTCCCGGGTAAGCAATGCGACCTCCTCGACTTTCACGGCGTCCTGTCCAGATGGCTCCTCTGTAACGATCACCAAAACGGCTTCGCGTTTCGTTCACAAAATTGACATTAATCCATTTACTGGTGGGGTTTCAAGCGTGAGGCGGGTCGCAGGATAAAAAAAACCAGATAAACCTGATAGCAGAGGCAGAAAAAAGGGCCGGATATTTCTGGCCCTTTGATGAAAGCAGTCTACGCAAATAGATTAGCGCTTAGGATGCCACTTATCGTCATCGCCTTTTTCATACTCTTTTTTCACCGCCGCCCAGGCCACTTTATGTGCCACCTCTTCGCGGGAATCATCGCCGCGGCGATCTTCGGCCTCTTTATACTGCGACCAGGCACTGTTAAACGCCTGCTGGTAAATATCCTGCGCGTGCGCCGGGAGTACGTGTTTAACGTTGTCAGGTAAATCGGCTCGGCTATCGTAAGGCATACTTCCTCCTCGGTTTACAGGGTCATAATAAGTCTGGCTCAGGACAGCAAAAATACAAATAACGATTTATGCTCAGTTTAGACAAAAATCCTTATAATCACCCTGTAAATTCATTTAATCCAACCATTTTATCGTTCTAAACAGCGAAGTCATCGGGGATTAACGATTCTTTATTACCTGATTATTAATGCAATATTCTGGATAACACCCGGTTAACCGGCTTCCGATATTTTATAGTACTTAAGTAAAAAGCAGTAAATTTTTCCCGCTCAGGCGGTTGAAAAGATAAACTGCGCGCTGCCCTAAAACTGATTATATTTTAACAGCAGCGCCGCTGCCCTTATGATCATTAACCAGAGAGGATGGTGAATGCCTTCACATGAAAAAACACGTCACAAGGAATTCTCGCTGATATTTCCCATCGTTACGCTGGGTGTACTCTATTTTTTTGGCGCACAAACCTCGTTTCCGATCGTCGTCGGTATCAACATACTGGCGCTGATTGCCATTCTTAGCAGCGCGTTCAGCGTGGTGCGCCATGCCGATGTGCTGGCACACCGGCTGGGCGAGCCCTACGGATCGCTGATACTGAGTTTATCGGTAGTGATCCTTGAAGTGAGCCTGATCTCGGCGCTGATGGCCACCGGCGATGCCGCGCCCGGCCTGATGCGTGACACGCTCTACTCGATTGTGATGATTGTCACTGGCGGGCTGGTCGGTTTCGCCCTGCTGCTCGGCGGCAATAAGTTCGCCACGCAGTACGTTAATCTGGCAGGCGTGAAGCAATATCTGATCGCCATCTTTCCGCTGGCGATTCTGGTGCTGGTGTTTCCTAACGCCCTGCCCGGCGGCAACTTTTCTACCGCGCAGGCGCTGTTGATTGCCGCGATTTCAGCCGCCATGTATGGCGTTTTCCTGCTGATCCAGACCAAAACCCACCAGAGCCTGTTTGTCTATGAGCATGAGGATGAGAGCGATGATGGCGATCCCCATCACGGTAAGCCCTCGGCACACAGCAGCGTCTGGCACACCGTCTGGTTGATTGTGCATCTGGTGGCGGTGATTGCGGTGACCAAAATGAATGCCAACACGCTGGAAAGCTTGTTGACCGAATTGAATGCACCGGTACAGTTCACCGGCTTCCTGGTGGCGCTGCTGATCCTGTCGCCGGAAGGATTGGGGGCAATTAAAGCGGTGCTGATGAACCAGGTGCAGCGCGCGATGAACCTGTTCTTCGGTTCGGTGCTGGCGACGATTTCGTTAACCGTACCGGCCGTGACCCTGATCGCTACCCTGACTGGTCAGGAGCTGATCTTTGGCCTTGAGCCGCCGCAGATGGTGATTATGATGGCGTCGCTGATCCTGTGTCAGCTCTCCTTCTCTACCGGCCGCACCAATGTGCTGAACGGTGCGGCACATCTGGCATTGTTTGCCGGTTATCTGGTCACCATTATGCTGTAAGGCCCGCCGCCTGCAGACGAAAAAAAAGAGCGATTTCTCGCTCTTTTTTTTTTGCCTTGCTGCAGCAGAATTACTTGCTGGTATCCAGCTCAGGGAAGCTTTTAACCAGATCGTCAATCGCCTTCATCTGCACCAGGAACGGCTCCAGCTTGTCGAGCGGCAGCGCCGAAGGACCATCACACAGCGCGTGATCCGGGTCCGGATGCGCTTCAATGAACAGGCCCGCAATGCCCACTGCCATACCGGCACGTGCCAGTTCGCCCACCTGCGCACGACGACCGCCAGAAGCCGCGCCAAACGGATCGCGGGTTTGCAGCGCATGGGTGACGTCAAAAATCACCGGGCTGTTGTGGGTGACCTTCTTCATCACGTTAAAGCCGAGCATGTCGACCACCAGGTTGTCATAACCGAAGTTGCTGCCACGGTCGCACAGGATCACCTGCTCGTTGCCGCCTTCAGCGAACTTATCAACGATGTTGCCCATCTGGCCAGGACTGACGAACTGTGGCTTCTTGACGTTGATCACCGCGCCGGTTTTCGCCATCGCTTCCACCAGGTCGGTCTGACGAGCCAGGAAGGCTGGCAGCTGGATGACGTCAACCACATCCGCCACCGGCTGCGCCTGTGTCGCTTCGTGCACGTCAGTGATAATTTTCACGCCGAAAGCCTGCTTCAGCTCCTGGAAAATCTTCATGCCCTCTTCCAGGCCCGGACCGCGATAGGAGTGAATAGATGAACGGTTAGCTTTATCAAACGACGCTTTAAACACGTAAGGGATACCGAGCTTGTCGGTCACTCTGACGTAATGTTCGCAGATGCGCATCGCCAGGTCGCGCGACTCCAGCACGTTCATCCCGCCGAACAGTACAAACGGCAGATCGTTTGCTACCTTGATGTCACCAATACTCACGACTTTCTGTGTCATGCCCTTTCCTTTTCAGTGGGTACGCTTAGTGCAGCGTGACCTGTTTTTGTTCGATTGCGTGAATCTGAACTTTGATCATCTCGCTGACCGGGTCCTCAGGACACTGCTCAACGAAATAAGTGAGATCATTCAGCGCGATATGTTCGCACTCCAGCTGCGCATAGATCAAACCGCGATCGCGGATTTCGTACGGATCGTCAGGATCGATTCGCAACAGCACCTGGCTGACGTTCAGCGCCAGTTCCATCTTCTTCTCTTCCATCAACGCCGCTTTTAACGTGTCGAGCATTTTACGCATCACGGTGACGGTTTTGGCTTCATCAAGATCGTCATCGTACAGACGCGCGGTCGGGCTGATGTTGCCCTTGAGCCACACTTCCAGCGTATGCATGTCGAGCGTTTCGCCATTGAACGGATTAATCAGCCATTTCTCGCCGTCAATCCAGTCGGCGCGCAGGATCAGCTGAGTCGGGAAGATGACCGGCATCAGCGGCAACTCCAGCTCGGCAGCAATGTGCAGCAGGATCACGCCCAGTGAGACGGCCGTGCCCTGGCGGGTTCTCAAAACGTTGTCGAGCCAGAGCGCGTCAGAAAGATTATATACCCCGCTGGCGCCGCCAAATCCCCATTGGCGATAGAACAGCTCCAGCAGTTTTTCGAGTTTCAGATCGGCATCGCCGGCCTGGCTGACATAATCACGCGCTTCGGCCACCAGGGCCGCAAGTTGTGCTTCCACCGACACGGCCGGAAAATCGGCGCGGATGGCAAGCGTAGCGCCAATCACCGCTTCACATAACGGTGTCTGGCTAAAATCTAATTGTTCGGTAGAGGTCATACTATCCCCATAACGGCATTTTGCTCAGCGCCAGCTTAATGACCATCACCAGCGCGATTAACGCCACCAGAAACGCGATCCAGCGGGTACGGTCAGTGCGTGGTCGGCGGCTCAATGCCACAAATCCTAAGGCGATGTAGATAATAACCCCTAATAGCTTCTCAGTCAGCCAGCTTCCTTGCGGAGTGAAGGGATAGAAGTGAGTAATCATCACCAATGAGATGCCGGTCAACAGTAACAGCGTGTCGTTGGCGTGCGGCAGAATGCGCACCCAGCGCCGCGATAGCATCGCCGATCCGGTGCGCAGCCAGAAAAAGCGCAGCACAAACATCGAAATGGTGACGATGACCGTTAACAGGTGGAGATTTTTGATCAGTGGATACCAGGCGTACATAGTGAGTCCTTTTTCGTCCGCTTTCAGGTTGAAGATTGCCCGAGGGTAACGCGGGGATTGCCACCGTAGTCATTGACGGTTTCTACCGCGCGGTAGCCGTGCTGGCGCATCATGTCACGCACCGCCTGATCCTGCTGCCAGCCGTGCTCCAGCAGCAACCAGCCGCCGGGCTGCAGCCAGTCAGCCGCCTGTTCAATCAGCGTGCGCAAATCTGCCAGGCCCGCGTCTGCTGCCACCAGCGCGCTGCGCGGCTCAAACCGCACGTCGCCCTGCTCCAGGTGGTGATCGCTGGCGTCAATATAAGGCGGGTTGCTGACGATAATGTCAAAACGCTGCGGAGTGAGTTGCTGAAACCAGTGGCTGAGCGCAAAACGGGCATTCGGCAGATTGAGCTGCTGCGCATTGCTGCGTGCCAGTTCCACCGCCTCAGCGATACGATCCACGCCGATGACCTGACAGTCGGGCCGTTCGCTGGCCAGCGCCAGCGCAATCGCGCCGGTGCCGGTACCGAGATCAAGAATGGTGGCTGCGGACACCGGCAGATGCGCCAGCGCCTGCTCAACCAGCAGTTCGGTGTCCGGTCGCGGGATCAGCGTGGCATCCGTGACGCGCAGCGGCAGCGACCAGAATTCACGTTCGCCGACCAGATGCGCCACCGGCTCACCGCGGGCGCGACGGCTCAGTAAAGCATCAAGCTGGCTAAGCTGCTGATCGCTGAGCAGGGTTTCATCAAAAGCGATTAACCAGCTGCGCGACTTGCCGGTCACGAAGCTCAACAGGATTTCGGCGTCGCGCTTCGGGCTGTCGCCGCCATTCAGGATCGCAATGGCCTGTTTCAGCCAGTGACGAATATCCATTAATCCTGGCCAGCCAGCGCCGCCAGCTGATCCGCCTGATATTCCTGCACAATCGGCTCAATCAGGCTGTCGATTTTCCCTTCCATCGTTTCATCCAGACGGTAAAGCGTCAGGTTGATGCGATGGTCGGTGACGCGGCCCTGCGGGAAGTTATAGGTACGGATACGGTCAGAACGATCGCCGCTGCCTAGCAGGTTACGACGGGTACTGGCTTCGGCGGCGTGACGACGGGCCATTTCGGCGGCGTGAATACGCGCGCCCAGCACCGCCAGCGCTTTGGCTTTGTTTTTATGCTGCGAACGCTCGTCCTGACACTCCACCACAATGCCGGTTGGCAGGTGGGTAATACGGATCGCGGAGTCGGTGGTGTTAACGTGCTGACCGCCGGCACCTGATGAACGGAAAGTATCGATTTTCAAATCACCGGCGTTGATTTCCGGCAATTCTGCCTCCGGTATTTCCGGCATTACCGCCACGGTGCAGGCGGAAGTGTGGATTCGTCCCTGAGATTCGGTCTCGGGCACGCGCTGAACCCGGTGTCCGCCCGATTCAAACTTCAGGCGACCATAGGCACCCTCACCGGTCACCCTTGCGATCACCTCTTTATAACCGCCATGCTCACCTTCGTTGGCGCTGACGATCTCAACCCGCCAGCGGCGCGCTTCGGCATAACGGCTGTACATGCGGAACAGATCACCGGCAAAAATTGCGGCCTCATCACCGCCGGTACCGGCGCGAACTTCAATGAAGCAGGCACGCTCATCATCGGGATCTTTTGGTAACAGCAGCACCTGTAACTGTTGCTCCAGCGCTTCGCTCTGCTCGCGTGCCGCCTGCAGCTCTTCCTGCGCCATGTCGCGCATCTCAGGGTCGTCGAGCATCTGCTGCGCCGTCTCAATATCTTCCTGAACCTGCTGCCAGTCGCGGAAGCAACGGGTGACATCGGTCAGCTGGGCATATTCGCGCGACAGCGCACGGAAGCGTTCCTGGTCGGCGATCACGCCGGCATCGCCCAGCATCGCTTCCACTTCTTCGTGGCGCTCCTGCAGGGCTTCCAGTTTGGCAACAATAGAGGTTTTCATTTAAATGTGGGATTCCCGTAACAGGTAGCAGCAGCCTGGTGCCTACTCGAGACCCAGGCTGTCGCGTAAAATCTGCAGGCGTTCATTATCGCCGTCGCGGGCGGCCTGCTGAAGCGATTTGGTTGGAGCGTGAATTAAACGGTTGGTCAGCTTGTGCGCCAGTTCCTGCATCACTTTCTGCGGATCGGCACCCTGTTGCAGCGCCTGTAGCGCGCGGCCTTCCAGCTCAGCACGGATTTCATCCGCCTGAGAACGGTATTCACGGATGGTGTTAACTGCGCCCTGAGAACGCAACCATGCCATGAACTCACCGCTTTCCTGCACCACGATGCTCTCGGCCTGCACTGCCGCCGCTTTGCGCTGCGCCAGGTTCTGCTCGATAATCGCCTGCAGGTCATCGACGCTGTAGAGATAAGCATTGGGCAGTTTGCCGACTTCCGGCTCGACATCGCGTGGAACCGCAATATCCACCAGCAGCATCGGCTTATTACGACGCGCTTTCAGTGCGCGCTCCATCATGCCTTTGCCAATAATCGGCAGCGGACTGGCGGTAGAAGAGATGATAATGTCGGCTTCCGCCAGCCGGGCATCGATTTCCGCCAGGCTGATCACCTCAGCACCAACTTCGGTGGCCAGCGCTTCAGCACGCTCACGGGTGCGGTTGGCAATAATGAGTTTTTTAACCTGATGCTCGCGCAGATGGCGCGCCACCAGCTCAATGGTTTCACCGGCACCGACCAGCAGCACGTTGACGGAAGAGAGCGATTCAAAAATCTGACGCGCCAGAGTACAGGCAGCAAACGCCACCGAGACGGCATTGGCACCGATATCAGTTTCGGTACGGACCCGTTTGGCGACGGAGAAGGTTTTCTGGAACATGCGTTCCAGTTCGCTGCTCAGCGCCTGGCTACGCGAGGAGTCGGCGAAGGCTTTCTTCACCTGTCCAAGAATCTGTGGTTCACCCAGCACCAGCGAATCCAGCCCGCTGGCAACCCGCATCAGGTGGCTGACCGCCTCATTATCCTGATGCCAGTAAAGGCTGTTGCGCACATCCTCTTCATCGAGCTGATGATAGTCGCACAACCAGCGTACCAGACGCGCCTGCAAATCGGCCTGCTGCTCTACACTGAGGTAGAGTTCGGTCCGGTTACAGGTCGACAGCACCACGCCGCTCTGCACCATTGGCTGTGATAACAGGCTGTTCAGCGCCTGCTCAAGCGTCTCCGGCCCGAACGATACACGTTCGCGCAGAGCAATGGGGGCAGTTTTGTGATTGATTCCGAGAGCGAGCAGCGTCATGGTGGTTTCGGTTGGGATGTCCCAATAATGTCAGGGTTTTGTGAGGCGCATTCTACAAGATGCGGCAGATCAAGAAAAGCCATACAAAGCCTATGACTGTAATAAGATTAACCTGATCGTGCTCAATTTGCTGCATAACAGCATTGACGGCTTAAATACGGATGGTTAGCGTTATCCGTTACGAATTATAAACGTGTCTGAGGAGATGACCACTTGATGCTTTATTCACCACGCACTCTGTTGCGCATTTTGCCCCTGGCCAGCGTATTGCTGGCCGCCTGTAGCGTTAACAAACCGCAAGGCCCGGGCCCCAGCGTGACCGCGCCACAGTGGCAACAGCATCAGCAGGCGGTCTCACACGTCACCCACTATCAGACGCGCGGCGCTTTTGCTTACCTGTCTGATAAACAGAAGGTCTACGCGCGCTTTAACTGGCAGCAAACTGCTCCTGACCGCTATCGCCTGTTACTGACCAATCCGCTTGGCAGCACCGAACTGCAGCTGGATGCGCAGGGTTCAGTGGTGCAGATCGTTGACAACAAGGGCAAACGCTACGTCAGCAATGATGCGCAAAAAATGATTTCGCAACTGACCGGTATGAACATTCCGCTGGCGAACCTGCGTCAGTGGATGATGGGCCTGCCTGGCGATGCCACTGATTATCAGCTTAATGAAAACTATCAGCTGCGCAGCCTGAATTACAGCCGTGACGGCCAGAACTGGCAGGTGTCGATTGCCGGTTACGACAGCAACGTCACGCCGCCGCTGCCTGCCAGCCTGGAGCTGAAAGAAGGCGATCAGCGGATTAAACTGCGCATGGACAGCTGGACCGTTCAATGATGAGTCACTGGCCGTCTCCGGCAAAACTGAACCTCTTTCTCTACATCACCGGCCGTCGTCCTGACGGCTATCACAACCTGCAGACGCTGTTTCAGTTTCTGGATTATGGCGATACGTTGCAGATCAGCACCGATCACAGCGATCGCATCCAGCTGCTGACGCCGGTGGCGGGCGTCGCGGAGGCGGATAACCTGATTGTGCGCGCCGCCGAACGGTTAAAACAGGCGGCACTGGCGAAGCAGACCCTGCCGCCAAAGGCAGGCGCGCAGATTGCCATCGACAAGCGGCTGCCGATGGGTGGCGGTCTCGGAGGCGGCTCATCCAACGCGGCGACCGTGCTGGTGGCGCTGAATCACCTGTGGCAAACCGGCCTGACGCCGGACGAGCTGGCGGCGATCGGCGTGCAGCTCGGTGCTGACGTTCCGGTGTTCGTAAAAGGCTTCGCCGCCTTTGCTCAGGGTGTAGGTGAACAACTTCAGCCCGCAGAGCCGGAAGAAAAGTGGTATCTTGTCGCCCATCCCGGCGTGAGTATCAGCACCCCGGCAGTCTTCAACGACCCCGCGCTAACGCGAGATACGCCGGTGCGCACTTTAGCGACGCTTTTATCCTCACCCTTCGCTAATGATTGTGAAGCAGTGGTAAGAAAACGTTTTCGCGAGGTTGATGAGCTTGTTTCCTGGCTGCTAGAATACGCGCCGTCGCGCCTGACTGGCACTGGCGCTTGTGTGTTTGCTGAATTTGACACCGAGTCTGCTGCTCGTCAGGTGCTGGAACTTGCCCCGAATGGGGTGCGCGGATTTGTAGCCCGAGGCGTAAATGTTTCGCCGTTACAGCGTGCCCTGCGAGGCGATTAGCGATTGCGTGACAGTGTCACCCCGTTCCAGACACTGCACGTTTCGCATCAACACACCCGTGTGAACGCCCATGACCGTATTCGCCGGTTACTGTCGTGCCGTTCATTCTCTGGACGCAAAGCCTGAGGTTCTTCTCGTGCCTGATATGAAGCTATTTGCTGGTAACGCCACCCCGGAACTAGCACAACGTATTGCCAACCGCCTTTACACCAGTCTGGGAGACGCCGCCGTTGGGCGTTTCAGTGATGGTGAAGTGAGCGTACAGATTAACGAAAATGTACGCGGTGGTGATATTTTCATCATCCAGTCCACCTGTGCTCCCACCAACGATAATCTGATGGAACTGGTTGTGATGGTCGACGCGCTGCGTCGTGCTTCTGCTGGTCGTATTACCGCAGTCATCCCCTACTTTGGTTATGCTCGTCAGGATCGCCGCGTGCGCTCCGCGCGCGTACCGATTACCGCTAAAGTAGTGGCAGACTTCCTTTCCAGCGTCGGTGTTGACCGTGTTCTGACGGTTGACCTGCACGCCGAGCAGATCCAGGGCTTCTTCGACGTCCCGGTTGATAACGTATTTGGCAGCCCGATTCTGCTGGAAGACATGCTGCAGATCGGTCTGGAAAACCCGATTGTTGTTTCTCCCGATATTGGTGGCGTAGTACGTGCCCGTGCTATCGCTAAACTGCTGAACGACACCGATATGGCCATCATTGATAAACGCCGCCCGCGCGCGAACGTTTCTCAGGTGATGCACATTATTGGTGACGTTGCTGGCCGCGACTGCGTGCTGGTCGACGACATGATCGACACCGGCGGCACGCTGTGCAAAGCGGCTGAAGCGTTGAAAGAACGGGGCGCCAAGCGCGTATTTGCTTACGCAACCCATCCGATCTTCTCTGGTAACGCCGTTGAAAATCTGCGTAAGTCAGTGATCGATCAGGTGATTGTCTGCGATACCATTCCGCTGTCTGAAGAGATGAAGTCACTGCCGAACGTGCGCACCCTGACCTTGTCTGGCATGCTGGCTGAAGCGATTCGCCGCATCAGTAACGAAGAGTCAATCTCGGCCATGTTCGAGCATTAATCTTCGCCAAACCGGGCCACGCGCCCGGTTTTTTTCATGCCGCTGATGATCCGATTAACTCGCTTCCTTTTCTGATATTCCCGCGATAAATTTCCCCAAAATCGACTATTTTCAACGCCACCCACTCTTTTAGTAAAACGCCGCGTTCCGCACTTCTGCCCCAGACGCTTAAGTGATAATTTGCTGCGCACTTTTCATAACAATCCCAACCACCATGACTCTGGATATCTATACCTTATTTATTTGTGAGCTTTACGTGTTGGGATTTTTAAGCATCATCATGGTATTTGCCTGGATGGGATCGCAATACGATCGCGTGCTGGGTTTTACCTGTCTGTCGCTGATTTTCACCCTGGTGGCGGTATTTTTCAGCAGCCTGCGCAGCAGTGGCCTGCAGTTTTTGCCGGTTGCTGCCGGCAATGTACTGGTGATGCTGGCCTACGGCGGATTACTGAATGCTTTTCGATTATTTTGCGGCAAAAAGATCGGCACCGGCTGGCTACTCGGCGCTTTACTGTGGGCGATCCTCTGCTGTTTACCGAGCTTCTATCACAGCTTGCCCAGGCGGGTACTGGTGCTGTGCATCGCCTGTATTGCCTACACTGCGGCGCTGATCCAGCTGTTATGGCTGGCGCGCGACGCGCTGAAAGTCACCTTCTGGCCCGCGCAGCTGCTGCTGTGGATCCATCTGCTGTTTCATCTGGTGCGCATCTGGCTGGACAACGCGATACCGACCCGGCTGCACGGTGCGATTGGCGGTTCAGGCTTTTCGGTGTTCGTGATTCTGGAGTCGATTCTGTTTGTCATCGGCCTGACCTTCACTATTCTGGCGATGGTCAATGAACGTACCCAGATTGCCTATAAATACGCATCGCTGCACGATCCGCTGACCAGCGTCTGGAACCGGCGGGCACTGTTTAGTGAGGCGGAAAAAATGGTGGTGCATTGCCGTCGTCATAACTGCCCTTTCAGCGCCGTGCTGTTCGATCTGGACCACTTCAAAACGATTAATGACCGGTTTGGCCATCATCAGGGCGACCTGGTTCTGATCGACTTTTGCCGTCTGGTCAGTGGATTGATGCCGCCTGAGGGACGTTTTGCCCGGCTGGGCGGAGAGGAGTTTGCCGCGATTGTTGCGCTCGGTGAGCAGGAGGCGCAAGCGTGGTGTGAAGCGATCCGCATGGCGGTCTGTCAGTCACAGCCCAGTGCCGTTGGCTACACGGTCAGCATTGGATTTGCTACTGCCAGCCACCGCCATCAGAACTTCGAGGATTTACTGGCGCTGGCAGATGAGGCGCTTTATCGCGCCAAAGCCAGCGGCAGAAACCGCACGGAACAGCAGCCGGTACCGGCGCTGATCATTTAGTGGTGGGTGTGATGCGACCGGCGGCAGCGTTTGTCGTAATGACGCAGCCAGTAATAACGGTCCTCCACTTTTTCTCGCCCGCTAACGCGTGCACCCACTAACCACAGCAGCGCGCCAATAAAAATGCTGAACATCGCGCCGTGCGCCAGAAACTGTGGCAGATGAAGCGAAGGCAGCTGATTAATAATGGAATAGCCGACGCCCAGCACCATGGTGAGTAATCCCAGTACCATCAAACTATTACCCGCTACGCGACAATGTTGATGTTTCATCCTGCACCTCCATCCTTATGAGCCAATGTAAAACCGCACACAATGTTAAGTTGCCATAAGTTTAGGCAATGGCTGACGGCGACGTTGCGGGACGGATCACACAACCGGTATAAACTTCAGGCTGGATCTGTGGGCAGCTTGTTGATTTAGATGAAAAATGATTAATCACCGGCCTGAATCAATTTAGCCCTATGCGCTTTGTCATCTCGCCTGAGGCGAAGTAAACTAACGCCCTTTGGCAATAACAGCAGGATATTCATTGTGAGCAGCATTAAACTGATTGTGGGCCTTGCCAATCCAGGCGCTGAATATGCCGCTACGCGCCACAATGCGGGTGCCTGGTATCTGGATTTACTGGCCGAGCGCCACAATCAGTCACTGAAAGAAGAAGGCAAATTCTTCGGCTATACCGCCCGACTGGCGATCGCCGGAGAAGATGTGCGCTTGCTGGTGCCGACCACCTTTATGAACCTGAGCGGTAAAGCAGTGGCCGCAATGGCGACCTTCTATCGCATTGCGCCGGAAGAGATTCTGGTGGCGCACGATGAACTCGATTTGCCGCCGGGCGTGGCGAAGTTTAAGCAAGGCGGCGGACACGGTGGCCACAACGGGCTGAAGGACATCATCAGTAAACTGGGCAACAACAACAATTTTCACCGTCTGCGCATCGGAATCGGCCATCCTGGCGATCGCAATAAGGTGACCGGTTTTGTGCTGGGTAAACCGCCCGCCAGCGAGCAGAAGCTGATTGATGATGCCATTGATGAAGCGGCGCGCTGCACTGAACTGTGGCTGAAAGAGGATCGCATCAAGGCGATGAACCGGCTGCACGCTTTCAAGCCTGCTTAATCGCCCGAATCGTCGCGATTCTGTGTATAATGCGCGAAATTTTTCATTTCGTCTCCGACAGTCCGCCGCCGGGCGAGCTGTCCATCCAGTTATAAAGGGTATCAAACCATGGGATTCAAATGCGGTATCGTGGGCCTGCCGAACGTCGGTAAATCCACTCTGTTCAACGCGCTGACTAAAGCGGGTATCGAAGCGGCTAACTTCCCCTTCTGCACCATTGAGCCCAACACTGGCGTGGTGCCGATGCCTGACCTGCGTCTCGACCAGCTGTCTGAGATTGTTAAACCGCAGCGCGTGGTGCCGACTACCATGGAATTTGTCGACATCGCCGGTCTGGTAAAGGGCGCGTCAAAAGGTGAAGGTCTGGGTAACCAGTTCCTGACCAACATCCGTGAAACCGAAGCGATCGGCCATGTGGTCCGCTGCTTTGAGAACGACAACATCATTCACGTTGCGGGCAAAGTTAACCCGGCTGAAGATATTGACGTGATCAACACCGAACTGGCGCTGTCCGATCTCGATACCTGTGAGCGTGCGATTCAGCGCGTGCAGAAGAAAGCCAAAGGCGGCGATAAAGACGCTAAAGCCGAGCTGGCCGCGCTGGAGAAGTGCCTGCCGCATCTGTCTGAAGCCGGTATGCTGCGTTCGCTGGATCTGGATGCTGATGAGAAAGCGGCGATTCGCTATCTGAGCTTCCTGACGCTGAAGCCGACCATGTACATCGCCAACGTCAATGAAGACGGTTTTGAGAACAACCCATATCTGGATCAGGTGCGTGCCATTGCCGAAGCAGAAGGTTCCGTGGTGGTACCCGTGTGCGCCGCCGTTGAATCAGATATAGCTGAGCTGGAAGATGAAGATCGTGACGAGTTCATGGCGGAACTGGGACTGGAAGAGCCGGGCCTGAACCGCGTGATCCGTGCCGGTTACTCCCTGCTGAACCTGCAGACCTACTTCACCGCAGGCGTAAAAGAAGTGCGTGCCTGGACCATCCCGGTTGGCGCGACTGCTCCACAGGCAGCCGGTAAGATTCATACCGACTTCGAGAAAGGCTTTATCCGCGCCCAGACTATCGCCTTTGAAGACTTTATCGCCTACAAAGGTGAGCAAGGTGCGAAAGAAGCCGGCAAGATGCGTTCAGAAGGGAAAGAGTACATCGTGAAAGATGGCGATGTGATGAACTTCCTGTTTAACGTCTGATTTGCTTGCCTCATGAGATTTTACTTAATCTCATGACACCTGAATAACATATAAAACCCACGCAATTGCGTGGGTTTTTTCATTTCATGGCTTATCAAACAATATCGTGAGAATGCAGTTAAAATTGAGTACAAAGATGATAACGTCTCTTTTCCGTCTTCAAGTAAACTTATTATGATTAAGGTATAAGAAAGGGAGGATGGAAAAGTTTATCTCCCTGCTATTCCCTGATGTAATAATACCCGCTTCTTAAATCCTCCCGCCTATAAATCGCTGTCCCCTAAGCCACGTCCCGCATCCTTTTCAAAAAATCCTCAATCGCCGCCTCAATAACAGGCACACTCAGCGCCTCTGCATCAACAACCATCCGTAACCCATGCCCATAAGCGAAGCCCGGCAGCAACTGATAACCACAACACACTTCTGGCGGTTCATCTTGCGCTATTTCCCGCTCACGCTTCTCAATAAACTGCCAAAACGTTAGCCCGCCAAAAATCGCATAGGCCTGTTTTTCCTGGTGCACCAAGGTATGGCTAACGATTTTGCCTTTGCTATTCACATTGGGGGTTGTTTCATATCGCACCTCTTCTTCCTGTTGCTGCTGACTGAGCATCGCCCAGGCTTCATTGAATGCGCGATGATGCACCGCATCCTGAAACATCAACTTAGCCGTGATGATTTCAGCATTCCAGAGATCGGCAGGATCGCGGCCGACAAAATAGATATCACTCCATGCCCAAATAGAGTCGGGGTTATCCTGGTAGTGTTGGATATCGCAATCATCATAGAACATTCCGCCACAGCGATGACGTTCTCGATAGATACGGTTTTTAAGCTCGATGACTTTTTTACGGCGCTGACGACGAGAAAGAGAAATGAAGGGACGATGTTTGTTGAAAGGCGACATGGAAACTCCTTAACCGGCAACGCTAATGCGGCTGGCAGCAGTCCAGCCGCATAGACTAGCAAAAGCCGGGCTTGAGGAACAAGTGGTGAGGAACAGAAAATATTAACTGCGCGCCACCACATTACCCTTTGAGCCGCATGCGGTGAGACAAAGTCACGGCTGCATCGGTCGCTGCAGACTCGTAAGATCGTCTACGGCAGTTTACTGCCAAAAGCGTAGCGAGCAGTTCATAACGTCAGGGCTCAATATCGCATTTAGCCTGGCCAGAACCTGATTGACCATTATTTCAGAGATACACTCCGGCCTTTAATGCAATGACTCTGGGTGAGTGCCCGTGAATAACACCCTGTTGTTTTGATGCATATACTTTCCGGCGAAACGGTACAACCCGCGATATCATCAATCTTTCCGCTGTGGGTAACGGGAGCAATAACCGGTAGCCGGGTGAACGGGTTCAGTTGCAGAAGTGGCAGCATCTCAACACCTCTTCGCTGCAGTTAACCAGCGGATTCAGCCTTGATGCTTGTTGTTGAGATACTTCAATTTCATAACGGCGACTGGCCAGCAAGTAACCCCCTTCCGTTTGCTTCCTTTCACCCGGCCCGCCCCCCCCTCTCCGGCTCAGGTTTTCTCCGCCGTTGCCGATAATGCTGTCAGGCTCTGTCGATGAGCCGTGACCCGTTCCCTCATGTTTTCACAACAGGAGTGCAAGATGGATGTATCGCAAATTACCTCGCTGGCTAGCGGTCTCGCCAGCATGGATCTGCACAGTCAGGTGAACACCGTATTACTGAAGAAGACGCTGGATAATCAACAGGCAGCCGCAGCCAGCATTCTCCAGGCCATCCCCGCGTTACCGGCGAATCCGGCAATTGGCCGCAACATTAATACCACGGCCTGATAGCTCAGAGGCAGGCGTGGCGTCTCTGTTTTGGCACTGCGCTTGTCCTCTTTTATTCTATCCCGGCCCACCGCTTGTGGCACCGGTTCCGCCGCGACGGGTTTTTCACGTTTCCCGACACCGGCCTTCAGGCGCAAAATTTTTGATAAAAGTGAAAGCCGCAAATAACAAAAAGGCCCGCGCAGAATGGCGGGCCTTCAGGCGATTAAAGTACAACAGGGATTATTTTTCATGGTAGCGATGCAGCGCCGGATAATATTCCATGCCGTAAAGCTGGCTGAGGGGAAACAGCAATTCAATGTTGATATCGCGTTCCGCCGCAACCGGCGCCGATCCGCTCAGCAGTTGTTCAAACCAGGCTTTCAGTTTCTGTTTCATGGTATGCGCTCCGTCAGGGTTGATGAGACGAGTAAACCCGCTCTGGCGCGTAAACTGAACCAAAAATTTCTGCGCTGCTATGCCAGAAATTAACTATACCTTCCGCCCGGCCGTCGCTTTAGCCGGCAATTAAGGTGACCCAGTTAGCCCCTTTGCCGACGGGCGCTTCCGCCACCCGCCTGAGTTCGCCAGTGGCCGCATCGATGGCATAACTGCCGATCACCGCACTCTTCTCGCCGCTGGCAATCAGCCATTTTCCGCTGGCATCAATCGCAATACTGCGTGGCTGCTTTTCAACCCGCCAGCTGCCGATCAGCGTCAGTGCCCCGGACGCCGGATCGACCTGATAGCCGCTCACCGTGCTGGAAGTCCGCTCGGTGACATACAGAAACCGGCCGTCGGGCGTGATTTTAATGTCCGCTGCCCAGATGCGCGGCGTCGGATCGCTGTAGCCCGCCGGACGCTGTTCGCCATGCTGCAGGCCATATTTCCCGGCAACCGCATTCGGCCAGCGCTTCAGCTCACTCAGTGATCCATCGGCCGCGCGCCTGTACTGGGTAATGGTGCCGCTCATCTCAGCCAGGTTATACAGGAAGCGGTTATCCGGGGAGATCACCGAATGGCGCGCGCCGCTGTTTTTCTCGCCCTGAACATAGCCGGTACCGATTGGGGTGATAGCGCCATTGTCTGCGAAGCGATATTGCAGCACCCGATCGGCGCCGAGGTTACCGACGTAAAGCGAATGGTTGCTGACATCAGTGATCACCGAATGGGCATGCGGTCCGGTGTTAACCCGGCCGGTCACCTGCGGTGTCACCACGCCCTGCGCATCGATTCGGTTGCTGGTAACGATATCACTGTCATACGAGGCGGCGAGCAGGTAGTGCCCGCTTTTGTCGGTGGTGATCCACGGAAAACTGGCTTCAACCGGCGTTACCGCCAGCCGCTGCAGGTCGCCCTGCCGTGACATCACCCGCCAGCTGATGATCGAATAAGGCGGGCTGCGCAGCGCGCCATACAGCCGCTTGCCATCCGGGCTGGCAGCCAGCGGCATAATCTTTTTACCGGCTGGCGTATCGCCGCGCCACTGCAGGCTGCCGGTGGTGTCGTTGAGGTGATAGCGGGAAACGGTGCCGGAGTCGGCGTTCGAAACATAAACAAAGCTTGTCGCCCACAGCGGACTACTGCACAGCAGCGGCAGCAAGGCCAGCGCCGGTTTGAGACGGATCATAGGGTCACCTTTAGCATCGTTATTATTATCTGCTTCAGTCGGCAGGAGAGTAACGCTAACGGCGGAAATGCCGGCTGGCTTTGTGCAATTGACTGAAGATTGACTCAGAAGCCTGGAGATGTGACGGGGATGGGGTTTTTGACGATGGGGCAGCTCGCCGTAACGCCTTCCCCGGCTCAAGGGAAGGCGTTATCGGCTGCACTATCCTGATTTGGCGATCATCCGGCGGTAGTTATTCAGCCATTTGCCGCTGTTGAGTCGCCACCAGAAAAAGACGCCGCGTACCGTCCAGTCGAGAAACATCCCCAGCCAGACGCCGATGACGCCCATTCCCAGCTCAATGCCGAGCAGATAACCGGCCACCACGCGCGCGCCCCACATGCTGAACATCGAAACGTACATGGTGTAGCGTGCATCGCGCGCGCCCTTCAGACCGGCAGGCAGCACCCACGAGGCGGCCCACAGCGGCATAAACAGCGCGTTAAGCCAGATCAGCTGTTTCGTGACGTTAATCACTTCCGGATCGCTGGTGTAAAAGCGCGCCAGCAAACCGGCCAGCGGCACCGTCAGCAACGCCATCGCGGTCAGACAAATCGTCGCCAGCCAGAACACGTGCCGCACCTGCCGCTCCGCCTGAAACACCTGATTCTTACCCAGTCGGGTGCCGGTAATGATGGTCGACGACGAACCGAGCGCATTGCCCGGCAGGTTAATCAGTGAGGCGATGGAAAAGGCGATGAAGTTACCGGCGATCTCACTGGTACCCATTCCGGCGACGAACACCTGGGTCAGCAATTTCCCGCCGTTGAACAGCACCGACTCGATACTGGCAGGCACGCCGATGCCCAGTACCTCCATCAGAATGCTGCTGTTCCAGCGCCGGAAATAGCTCGACAGGGTAATCTTCAGCGAGGCGTTGAAGCCAATCATCAGCACGTAGATCACCGCAATCGCCCCGATATAGCGGGTGATGGTCAGCCCCAGTCCGGCCCCGATAAAGCCTAAGCCATCCCAGGAGAAGCAGCCGTAAATCAACACGCTACTGATGATGATGTTGAGGATGTTCATCCCGCCGTTAATCAGCATCGGAATTTTGGTATTGCCTGCACCCCGCAGCGCGCCGCTGCCGATCAGGGTAATGGCCGCCGCCGGATAGCTCCAGGCCGAGGTCTGCAGATAGCTCAGCGCCAGCTCTTTCACTTTGGGATCGGCGGCACCGGCTATCGCATCGATGATCAGATGCCCCCAGAACTCGATAGCGATGACCAGCACAAACGACAGCACCGTCATCATCCCCAGCGACTGTCGCGTGGCGGCACGGGCGCGTTTGCCGTTGCGTTTTGCCAGGCTGAACGCCACCACCACCGTGGTGCCGAGGTCGATGGCGGCAAAAAAGGAGATGATCACCATATTGAAGCTGTCTGCCAGGCCTACGCCCGCCATCGCCTCTTTCCCCAGCCAACTGACCAGGAAGGTGCTCAACACGCCCATCAGTAACACACAGGCGTTCTCGAAAAAGATAGGCACTGCTAATGGCGATATCTCACGCCAGTAGAGCGTGCGGTAAGCGCGACGTTTCGGATACCACGCCGTGCGCTTGATCGCCTGCATCACTGCTACGCCGGGATTTTGCAAAGGATTACCAAATCAGAAGAGTCGGGACAGGAGATCTAATGATGATAGTGGGCAGAGAAATATGCAAAGTCTTTCCTGCCCAAATTAATCATCGTTACAAACTTTTTATTCCGCCGACGGCAGGCGCTGCTGCGCCGCCCAGATAAGCACTACGAACCTCTTCATTGTTCAGCAGTTCTGCCCCGCTGCCGCTTAAGCGAATTTCGCCATTCACCATCACATAACCGCGATTGGCCAGCTTCAGCGCATGGCGCGCATTCTGCTCCACCAGAAACAGCGTCATCCCCTGCGCCGTCAGCTCGCGCAGAATAGTGAAGATTTGCTTAACCACAATCGGCGCCAGGCCGAGGCTGGGTTCGTCCAGCAGCAGCAGCGCTGGCCGGCTCATCAGCGCGCGGGCAATCGCCAGCATCTGCTGCTCACCGCCGGAGAGCGTCATCGCACGCTGCCGACGCCGCTCCAGCAGGCGCGGAAACAGGCTGTACATCCGCGCCAGATCCTCTTTCTGATAACGATTGCCGATGGCAATGGTGCCCATCTGCAAATTCTCCTCCACGGTCATGTCGGCGAAGATACGGCGTCCCTCCGGTGCCTGAGCGATGCCACTGGCTGCAATAAAATGGGTCGACTTCTGGCTGATCGGCTGACCGCGAAAATAGATTTCCCCGCTGGCGATGCGCGGCTGACCAAAAATCGACATCAGCAGGCTCGATTTACCCGCGCCGTTGGCCCCAATCAGCGCCACTGTCTCACCCGCATTGACCGTCAGCGAGACGCTTTTCAGCGCCTGTAACGGGCCATAAAACAGATCGACTGCCTCGAACTGCAACAGCGGCTCAGCCATGGTTTTGCTCCTCCTCGTCATCGCTGCCGAGATACGCAGCAATCACCCGTGGATCGTGGCGAATTTGCTGCGGCGTGCCCTCGGCAATAACTTCGCCGTGGTCCAGCACCACAATGTGATCGGAGATACTCATCACCATCGGCAAATCGTGCTCAATCAGCAGTACGCTGATGCGGTGATCGGCGCGCAGACGATGCAGAATGGCACTGAGCGCCTCGGTTTCCACCGGATTCAGCCCGGCTGCGGGCTCATCCAGACAGATCAATTCCGGCTGGGTACACATGGCTCGCGCAATTTCCAGTCGCCGCTGCTGGCCGTAAGAGAGCGTCCCGGCCAGCCGGTTGGCGCTGGTTGCCAGGTCCACCGTTTCCAGCCAGTAGAAAGCGCGATCGAGCGCGCGGTTTTCCGCTGCCCGGTAGCTGCGGGTATTGAACACCCCCGCCAGCAGGTTACGGTTCACCAGCATGTGCTGCGCCACCAGCAGGTTCTCAATCACCGACATCTCACGAAACAGCCGGATATTCTGGAAGGTGCGCGCCAGTCCGGCACGGTTAACCAGATGCGCACCGCCAAACATTTTGTACCAGAGGCGGGACCCGAGCTGAGCCGGATTAAGCCAGTCAGCGGCGTGAATTTTTTCACCCAGCACCTGAATCACATCGGTCGACCGCTGGTTGGCGTTGAGCTGTATTCGCCCCCCGCTGGCGCGATAAAAGCCGGTCAGACAGTTAAACACGGTAGTTTTACCGGCACCGTTCGGCCCGATTAAGGCGGTGACCGATCCGCGTTCAACCTTAAGGCTGACCTCGTTTAGCGCCCGGATACCGCCGAAGCGCATCATCAGCTTTTCGACCTGCAAAATGGCATCACTCATGGCGGGCTCCCTGACGCAGCGGGACACCGACCCGGCTGGTGCGCACCAGTCCACGCGGTCGCCAGATCATCATCAGCACCATCAGCATGCCAAACAGCAGCACGCGATATTCGGCAAAACTGCGCAGCAGTTCCGGTGCCACGGTCAGCACAAAGGCCGCCAGTACCACGCCCAGCGTCGATCCCATGCCACCCAGCACCACAATCGCCAGGATCAGCGCGGACTCAAAGAAGGTGAACGAAGTAGGATTGACGAATCCCTGATAGCTGGCGAAGAAGACGCCGGCGATACCGGCCGTCGATGCCCCCAGCATAAAGGCCGACAGCTTGACCAGCACGTGATTCAGCCCCATCGCCCGACAGGCGATCTCATCTTCACGTAACGCTTCCCAGGCCCGGCCGATCGGCATACGCGTCAGGCGATGCTTGATATACAGCACCAGCAGCACCACCAATACCAGCACCGTGTAGATGAAGATAAACTTCATGTTGGGGTTATAGCTAAGGTGGAAAAACTCGTGGAACGGCACGCCGCCTTCGCGCGCACGGCGGCCAAACTCCAGCCCGAGAAAGGTCGGTGCCGGCACCGATACGCCATTCGGTCCACCGGTAAACGACAGCCAGTTATTCAGCACCAGCCGGATAATCTCGCCAAAGCCAAGCGTCACAATGGCCAGGTAGTCGCCGTGCATTCGCAGTACCGGAAATCCCAGCAGCGCCCCGGCACAGGCCGCCATCAGCGCCGCAATCGGCAGCATGCTCCAGAATCCCAGTCCAAGATATTGATAGCCTAACGCCAGGCCATAAGCACCGATGGCATAAAACGCCACGTAACCCAGGTCCAGCAATCCGGCCAGTCCGACCACGATGTTCAGCCCGAGGCCGAGTAGCACATAAATCAGCCCGAGTATGGCCACCGTCAGCAGATATTTGGTTGAAAACAGCGGGAACAGACAGGCGGCGATCAGCAGCAGCGGGAGGATCCAGCGCAGCCGGGAGCGATAACCGGGTTCACGCACGTACACCCCGCCACCTTCGCCGTCAAACTTGCGCAGCAGTGCTTTACCACTGCGGGTTTGCAGAAACAGGCTGAACAGCAGGCGACCCGCCATCACAATGCCCACCAGCACCGCCACCCGCAGCGGTTGTATGCGGAACTGGTAGCCCTCCAGCACAATGCCAACGATCGGGCCAAATACCACCAGTGCGATTAACCCGGCCAGCACCGTTTCCCGCAGCGCCTCGGCCACATTCACTCCCTGATTGGTTTGATTCATCTCAGCGTCCTCACACTTTTGCCACCAGCGGGCGACCCAGTAATCCCTGCGGGCGGAAGATTAAGATCACCACCAGTAACGCGAAGGAGAACACATCTTTGTAATCGGAATTCACCAGCCCGGCGAACTGCGCCTCCGCCACGCCGAGCAGCAGGCCGCCCAGCATCGCGCCCGGCAGCGAACCGATACCACCCAGCACCGCCGCGGTGAACGCTTTGATGCCAATAATGAATCCGGCGTAAAAATCGAAGGTGCCGTAGTTCATCGTCACCAGCACGCCGGCCAGACCGGCCATCGACGCGCCAATCATAAACACCAGGGAAATAACCCGATCGGTATTAATCCCGAGGATCGCCGCCATCCGCCGATCCTGCTGCACCGCCCGACAAATGCGTCCCAGCCGGGTGTACTGGATAATCCAGGTCAGCAGCGCCATGCCGCAGGCCGCCGCCAGCAGGATGAATACTTTGGTCCAGGTAATCTGCACCACGCCGCTTGCCAGCTCCAGCCGCAATACGCCGCTCAGCAGCGTGGGCACGCCCTGCTGGTTGGGCCCCTGGCTGAGCTGCACATAGTTTTGCAGAATCAGTGACATGCCGATGGCGGAGATCAGCGGCGCCAGCCGGGTGGAGTTGCGCAACGGACGATAGGCGATGCGCTCAATGGTCCAGCCATAAACGGCGGTAATAACGATGGTGAACAGCAGCGTTCCGAAGATCAGCAGTGGAAAAGAGTGAATACCGAACGCGGAGAGCAGCGCCAGACCGATGGCGCACAGATAGGCGGACAGCATATAGACCTCGCCGTGGGCGAAGTTGATCATGCCGATAATGCCGTAAACCATGGTATAGCCAATGGCGATCAGGCCGTAAACTGCACCCAGCGTCAGGCCATTCACCATTTGCTGTAAAAAGAAGGCATCCATAGCAAAAGTCTCACTGCGGGAGCCCGTCGCACCGGCTCCGGAAAAGGTATGCCTGAGTGACGCGTTGCCGCGTCCCCCGGCTGTCGCCCGACTGTTTCAGGCTGTAATCGCGGGGGATTACAGCCTGGCGGTTTACTCAGAGCTGATGATATTTTCCTTTGTCATCCCACTGATACACCACGTAGTCAGAGACTTTTAAATCCCCTTTGCTATCCCAGGACTTTTTGCCCATCACGGTATCAACGCTATTGGCTTTGAGCCATTCGCTGGCTTTTTCGTTATCCTTGCCGGCGCCTTTGTAGGCAGCAGCAATCGCCTGAATCGAGGCATAGGCGTAAAGGGTATAGCCTTCAGGTTCGAAGCCGCCGGCACGGAATTTTTCAATCACCGCTTTGCCATCGGCAATCTGGCGTGGATCGTTGCCAAAGGTCATATAAACCCCTTTGGTGTATTGCGGCCCGCCAGCGGCGGTCACCATCTCTTCGGTCACGATGCAGTCACCGGAGAAGAAGTCCGCTTTCACTCCCTGCTCACGCATCTGACGCACCAGCGGCCCCGCTTCCGGGTGGCAACCGCCGAAGTAGACCACGTCGGGTTTTAACTGGCCGATTTTGGTCACCAGCGCGTTAAAATCTTTCTCGCCGCGCGATAAACCTTCATACATCGCCTCCTTGACGCCGCGTTTCTCCAGTGCGGCTTTGGTGGCATCTGCCAGCCCCTGGCCATAGGTATCTTTGTCGTGGATCACCACGACTTTCTTCGCCTTCAGTTTGTCGAGAATGAAATCCGCGGCAATCGCACCCTGCTGGTCATCACGTCCACACATGCGGAACAGAGTTTTCATGCCCCGCTCGGTAATTTTAGGATTGGTGGAGCCTGGCGTAATCGCCAGTACGCCTGCTTCGTCATACACCTCTGAGGCAGGCATAGTGGAGGAAGAACAGAAGTGACCGACCACCGCATTCACTTTGTCCTGATCCACCAGTCGGTTCGCGACTGACACCGCCTGCTTCGGTTCACAGGCATCATCGCCCTGAACCAGCACAATTTTCTCGCCGTTAATGCCGCCCGCCGCGTTGATATCCGCCGCAGCCTGCGAGGCACCTTTCCAGTACTGCGCACCATAGGTGGCATTCGGACCGGAGAAAGGTCCGGCGACGCCAATTTTAATATCGGCGTGTGCCGATAACGCGGTCATTAAACATCCGGCCATGACGAGCTTGATAGGGAACTTGATCACTTTCACAGACATGCGGTCATCCTCAACAGGGTTAAGAGCCAATGCCAATCAGGAGAAATCAGTTTCTGAACAGAGAGTGGAGAGTGGTATTACCGGGTGCGGCCAGCCGCGCCACGGAAGATTTAAGCAATAATCTCGCCATAAAACCTGCGGCTGTGAAAATAATCCGCACGGCGGGTGAAGGCGACCTGCCACGTTAGTGAGGGTCACCGATCACTAACAATAGAGCGACGCGGCCAACACACCAGCACCAGGTTGGTGCAAAATGCGGTCGATCACAGATTCTTCACCAATCTCTGCAACAAACCCGCTAAGCTTGGGCAAAACGCGGTAACAAATGGAAGGAGAAACCATGCCGACACAACGGAAAAACCTGACCAGCCAGCAAGCGCTGGATGAACTTGAGCGCCTGTATGAGGGCGCGGTCGATGCGCTGCGCACGGCAATCAAAGCCTTCACCGAGGATGGCTCGCTACCGGATGCGGCCGAACGCGCACAGGGATTGTTTGTTTACCCTGAGTTGCGTATTAGCTGGCACGGCGAAGGGCCTCAGCAGAACCGCACCCGTGCATGGGGACGTTTTACCCACACCGGCAGCTACAGCACTACCATTACCCGCCCTGCGCTGCTGCGGCACTATATTGCTGAACAACTGGCGATGCTGGAGAAAGAGTATCGGCTGGAGATCGAAGTCGGGCCTTCCAGCCAGGAGATCCCTTATCCTTATGTGATTGACGGTTCCGATCTGTCGCTGGATCGCACCATGAGCGCCGGTATCGCCCGTCACTTCCCGACCACCGAACTGTCGCAGATTGGCGATGAGACCGCCGATGGCCTGTTCCATGCCGACGCCCGCTTTCCACTGTCGCACTTCGACGCGCTGAGAACCGACTTCTCACTGGCCCGTCTGCGTCACTACACCGGCACTGCCGTCGATCATTTCCAGCCGTTTGTGCTGTTCACCAACTACACCCGGTATGTTGACGAGTTCGTGCGCTGGGCGATTGAGCAGGTACGCGATCCCAACACGCCGTATGACAGCCTGGCCTGCGCCGGTGACGTGGTGCTGACGGCCGATACCGCCAACAGCGAGTCGATGCTTTCCGACCTCGCCTGGAAGAAGCATCAGATGCCCGCCTGGCATCTCACCTCGCCTGACCGCCGCGGCATTACGCTGATCAATATCGGCGTCGGCCCGTCGAATGCCAAAACCATCTGCGATCATCTGGCAGTGATGCGCCCGCACGCATGGCTGATGATTGGTCACTGTGGTGGCTTGCGCGAGAGCCAGCGGATTGGTGACTATGTGCTGGCGCACGCTTATCTGCGCGACGATCACGTTCTCGACAGCGTGCTGCCGCCGGATATCCCGGTGCCGAGCATTGCGGAAGTGCAGCGCGCCTTGTATGACGCCACCAAGACGGTGAGCGGCATGCCGGGTGAAGAGGTAAAACAGCGCCTGCGTACCGGCACCGTCGTCACCACCGACGACCGCAACTGGGAGTTGCGCTATTCAGCCTCGGCACTGCGCTTCAACCTGAGTCGCGCGGTGGCGGTCGATATGGAGAGCGCCACCATCGCGGCGCAGGGTTATCGCTTCCGCGTTCCTTACGGCACCCTGCTCTGCGTCTCGGATAAGCCACTGCACGGTGAGATTAAGCTGCCGGGCCAGGCGAATCGTTTCTATGAAGGTGCTATTTCGGAGCATCTGCAGATCGGTATTCACGCGGTTGAGTTGCTGCGTGCCGAAGGCGATAAGCTGCATTCGCGTAAATTGCGGACGTTTAATGAGCCGCCTTTCCGGTAGGGGTTTGAGGTTCGCTGCGCGAACGAGGCTGGGAAGGTTTCGTTCGCTGGCCGGTGAGGTTTTGGGGTTCGCTGCGCGAACGGGGGCTGAGAGGGTTTCGTTCGCCGGCTGGTGAGGTTTTGAGGTTCGCTGCGCGAACGGGGCTGAGAGGGTTTCGTTCGCCGGCTGGTGAGGTTTTGAGGTTCGCTGCGCGAACGGGGCTGAGAGGGTTTCGTTCGCTGGCTGGCTGCGGGCTGGGGTTCGCTGCGCGAACGGGCTATGAGCAGGTTTCGTTCGCCAGCCGGTGAGGTTTTGAGGTTCGCTGCGCGAACGGGGCTGAGAGGGTTTCGTTCGCTGGCTGGCTGTGGCAGTTTCAGTTTCGCCGCTGCCGGCGACCGACAAGGGGCCGCCAGTCGCCGCGCCCCCTTGACCCCGGGCTCCGGCCTGCTTCACCGCCGCTTCGCGGTCCCTTCGCCTCTTCCGGATTTCTCACGGACCGGCGGGACGCGCCATCCCTGGCACGATCCCGACTCTTCGCGACCTCCCTGTCGCTCGTCCTGAAATCCCTCATCGGCTCAGCGGTTCTGACGGCCTCCTAACTTCTCGCTGTTATCTCTTTTTTTCTTTGTTTGGTGCTTCGTCGCTGTGATGAGTGAGTAACATTACTTTCAGCGTTTTTCTGCGTTCAGGACCGTTAGCCGTCAGAAAAGGAAAGTATCCATACAGCCACCAGATGTAATCCCTGCCATCAGACAACACTTATCCTGCCAGAATTTAAGAAACCACAGACGGGTTTGCCAAAGGTGTTCACTGCGCGAGCGGGCTGTGAGCAGATGTCGTTCGCCGGCTGGCTGCGGGCTGGGGTTCGCTGCGCGAACGGGCTATGAGCAGGTTTCGTTCGCCAGCCGGCTGTGGCAGTTTCAGCTTCGCCGCTGCCGGCGACCGACAAGAGGGCGCCAGTCGCCGCGCCCCCTTGACCCCGGGCTCCGGCCTGCTTCACCGCCGTTTCGCGGTCCCTTCGCCTCTTCCGGATTTCTACCGGACCGTCGGGACGCGCCATCCCTGGCACGAACCCGCCTCTTCGCGACCTCCCTGTCGCTCGTCCTGAAATCCCTCATCGGCTCAGCGGTTCTGACGGCCTCCTAACTTCTCGCTGTTATTTCTTTTTTTATGTCGGGTACTTTATCGCTGTCGGTTTTTGGGATTGCCTCTGGCTTTCGGCTCAGCAGACAGAATGTTATTTAACCCACCCGCTGTTATCTATTCTTTTTATGTTGGGTATTTTATCGCTGTGGATTTTTGGGATTGTCTTTTCTATCGGGTCGGCAGACAGCGCGGCTTTGTAAATCGCAGCGGTTGTTTCGTCTTTTTCAAGTTGGGTTCGTCATCCCGATAAGTATTGAGGTTTGTCTTTGCAACGGGCCATCAGACAGCACGGCAACAGCGAAATGAAAAGATAATTACAGACGGGGGTTTTACCAGAGGCGTCCGCAGCGCTGAGGAATGAGCGGAGGCCAGGAGAGCCGACAGGAAGTCGGCGAAAGGACGGATCGCGCCAGGGAAGGCGCGTCCGGCCGGTCCGTCGGCCGCAGGGAGTGACGAAGGAACCGCGCGCAGCGTGGCGCGCAGGCCGCCGGACGCCGGGATTGTTAAGGGGCGGGCGTCCGCCCCTTGACGCGACCGCCTGCTCAGGCAATCTGAAACTCCCCATCGCCTGGCGGGCGAAACCTGCTCAATGTCAGCCTGCTGCAAAGCTAACCTTATCAATCTTCCCCCGCTTTCAGCGGCCTGAACCCAGCCAGTCAGGGCTAAAAACTCACCGGCAGGGTTTCACCAGAGGCGTCCGCAGCGCTGAGGAACAACCGGAGGCCAGGAGAGCCGACAGGAAGTCGGCGAAAGGACGGATCGCGCCACGGATGGCGCGTCCGGCCGGTCCGTCGGCCGCAGGGAGTGACGAAGGAACCGCGCGCAGCGTGGCGCGCAGGCCGCCGGACGCCGGGATTGTGAAGGGGCGGGCGTCCGCCCCTTGACGCGACCGCCTGCTCAGGCAATCTGAAACTCCCCATCGCCTGGCGGGCGTAAGCTCACTCAATGTCAGCCCGCAGCAAGCGCAACATTACTCAATGTCAGCCCGCCGCCAGGCGTAACCCGCTCACTGTCAGCCCGCAGCAAACGTAACCCGCCCATACCGAGGGCGACTACCCTGCCCCGGCAGCCCGCGGCTAAGCGCATTCACGAAACCTCACTGGCTCGCTCCCGCTTCATCAGCGTCGGAAATATAAACAGCGACTGTCCCAATCCGCGGTTGGTCAGCGACCAGAGCGCCACCGAGCAGAGCGAACAGATCCCGACAATCGCCACCGGATAGAAACAGGCCCAGAGGAACGAAAACCACGCCTGATTAAACAGATGGTGACGCTGGGCAAACAGAATCGCTGACATGCCGAAAAACTCAATGAAAATGCGGTGTATCACATAAATCTGCAACGTATTGCGGCCGATCCAGTTCATATAGCGCATGCTGAAATGCTGATTCAGCCAGCGACAGGCCGCGATACTGAACAGCACCGCCAGAATGCACATGAACAGGCTCTTATCCAGCCCGAAAATAACGTGAATGCCCGCCAGCGCCGCCAGTACGGCCCACGGCATCAGGTTTTCACGCCGCCATTCGCTGAGGCGCAGCATAGTCTGACTCCAGAAAGCGCCCAGCAGGAAGAACAGGAAATATTGCGCCAGGCTTTGTGGTCCCCAGTAGGGAATAATTTTCTCCACCGCCAGATAGTTCAGCACAATCGCCGCCACCATCAGCACCAGTTTATATTGGCGAAAAACTTTGGCGCAGAGGAAATAGAGACCAAGCCCGTACAGATACCATGAGGTGCTCATGGCCATAAACGTTAGCTTAAGAAATTCTAATAGCGACCCCGCATAGGCTGCATTCAGATTCTGGGAAATACGCTGACCGGTAATTTCGGTGGAGATGCCGAGAATCGACCACCACTGAATAAAGCCCCACAAAATATAGAGATAAAAGAGATTGGTGATCCGGCTGGTAAATACCTGCTTCCATGGTCGATTAATAATACCGTTGGTCGCCAGCAGGCCTGAAACAAAGAAAAACGCCGGCATACGTAACGGTGACAGGACCGTATTAAACTGCACCCATATTTCAGCGGGTAGCCATCCGGCAGAAAGATATTTCAGCGTCCCTTCAAAACCCGGCAGCACCGTGTGGTACAGGACCACCAGTAATATACAGGCCCCTTTCAGGGTATTCACCCACATTATTTGCTCTGGCTTGGTGTTGTTCATTCAATGACTCCTGCTGTGTAGGTCAGAATGCTGAAAAGTAAAAGCGAGGAAATCAGTATTGCTTTTATGGTTATCCAGCGATTATTCGTCATTGAACCGGTGGTGAATATAGCGAAAGTCTTAAAAAATGCGGCGTGGTCCTGATGCTACAGTTATTTACCGAGCTGAACGTTTCCTTACACTTATCAATAAATAGCCAGGCAGCGGCTTTATTTACCCTTATTGCGGTGAAAAAGATAATATTACTGGAGAGTCACCACGGTTTAAATAAGAGAAAGTGGCAACTCTAAAAGCCATGTAATAAACGATGAACAGAAAAGTTTTGTCAGATGTGCCAAAAGGTTTAACGGAGATTTAAAAATATATGATAGCGATGACTTTCAGCGCGAATAACCCCTTAGCAGCAGGGTTATTTTACGGAAAAACAGCGTTATTTAAACGGGTTAACGCAGCCTTCCCGAAGGAAGGCTGCGGCGTTACTGACTCAGAAATTTGTCGAGGAACTGACGGGTTCGCGGTTGTTGCGGGTTACTGAACAACGCTTTCGCCTCGCCCTGCTCCACAATGCGGCCCTGGTCCATAAAAATAGCGCGGTCAGCCACGTCGCGAGCAAAGCTCATCTCATGCGTGACGATAACCATGGTGCGTTTCTCTTCGGCCAGGGCGCGGATGGTGTTAAGCACCTCGCCAACCAGTTCCGGATCCAGCGCCGAGGTCGGTTCATCAAAAAGAATCACCTCCGGCCGCATCGCCAGCGCCCGGGCGATGGCCACCCGCTGCTGCTGACCGCCTGACAAACGGCGCGGGTAACTCTGCTCTTTGCCATGCAGTCCGACTTTCTCCAGCAACTCACGGGCACGTGCCACCGCGTCCGCTTTGGCTTCGCGCTTGACGATTACCGGCCCTTCAATAATGTTCTCCATCACCGAACGGTGGGGAAACAGATTGAAGTTCTGGAAGACAAAGCCAACCTGCTGGCGCAGACGACGCACCTGCTCTTTCTGTTTACTCTGCGCCAGCGCCGCATCAACGGTAATATCCCCCACCCGGATGGTGCCGCTGTCCGGCACTTCCAGCAGGTTGATACTGCGCAGCAGCGTGGTTTTACCCGAACCGCTGGGACCGATAATCGCCACCACTTCGCCTGCCGCTACGTCGAGATCGATGCCATGCAGCACCGTCTGGCCATTGAAGGATTTCACCAGTTTTCTGACTTCGATGGCACTCATTTCGACTCCTGATCCTGACGATTAACATGCTGCTCCAGCCGGTTCTGCAGGGCGGACAGCACCGTCGCCATCACCCAGTAAATCAGCGAGGCAGCCAGATACATGGTGAACACTTCCAGCGTACGCGAGGTGATCAGCTGCGCCTGACGGAACAGCTCCGGCACCTGGATGGTCGCCGCCAGCGAGGTATCTTTTACCAGACTGATAAAGCTGTTACCCAGCGGCGGCAGCGCGGTCCGTGCCGCCTGCGGCAGTATCACCCGGCGCAGTGTTTGCCAGCGCGTCATGCCAATACTGGCCGCCGCTTCCCACTGGCCGCGCTCAATCGCAGAGATTGCGCCACGCAGTGATTCCGACGCATAAGCCGCGGTATTCAGCGACAGGCCAATCATGGCGGAGGGAATCGGATCCAGCTCGATACCAAACTGCGGTAAGCCGTAGTAGATCATAAACAGCTGGGCGATCAGCGGCGTACCGCGGAAGATCGAAACGTAGATCCGCGACAGCCAGCTAACCGGCCAGAAGCGTGACAGCCGCATCAGTGCCAGAATGAACCCCAGCACCAGGCCGAAGAACATTCCGCCGATGCTGAGTTGCAGCGTAAACAGCGCGCCTTTTAATAAAAAAGGTGCTGAATCCAGCACCAGTTGAAGACTTTCCTGCATTATTTAGTCACGTCCGCGCCAAACCATTTTTCAGACAGCTTGCTCAGTGAGCCATCTTTCTGCATCTCTGCAATAGCCTGATCAATCGCTTTCAGCAGATCGTCATTGCCTTTACGCACCGCCACGCCAGACTCCTGACGGGAGAAAGCGTTGCCTGCTACGGCCATGGTATCGCCGGTTTTCTTCACCAGATCCAGTGCTGCCAGGCGGTCCACCAGAATGGCGTTCAGACGGCCAGAACGCAGATCCTGATATTTGGTCGGGTCATCATCATAGGTACGGACATCAACGCCCTTCACGTTCTCACGCAACCACTGTTCGTAGTTGGTACCCAGACCGACGCCGACCTTTTTACCTGCCAGATCCTCAGGTTTGGTGATGCTACCGGCGTTGGCTTTCATGGTCAGCGCCTGAATGCCCGAGATGGTATACGGCGTAGAGAAGTCATACTTCTTCTTGCGCTCGTCAGAGATGGTGACCTGGTTAATCACCACATCAATCCGTTTCGCATCCAGCGAGGCCAGCATGCCGTCCCACTTGGTTGGTTTCAGGCTGGCCTTAACGCCCATGTGCTGCGCCAGTTGTTGCGCGAACTCCGCTTCAAAGCCGGTCAGCTTGCCGTTCTCATCCTGGAAGCTGAACGGCGGATAGGTACCTTCCAGTCCCACCAGCAGCGTGCCGCGCTCTTTAATTTTATTCAGCAGATTTTCAGCTGCGAAGGTTTTAACGTTGACGCCCGCGACCAGCGCCACGGCCATCACGCCCATCACCAACTGGCGACGTACAAGAGAAAAGGTCATATTCACCCCATTATTGATTGTGTTGTGTGTATTTTATAACGGCAACGCCGCTACATTGCTACCGGTCCATCGTGATAACGGCAAGATTATAAACTGTTTTTTTTGCTTGTCTCAGACCGAAGGATGATAAGCAAATAACGCCGGCGCGCCGCCAGTATGAATAAACAGCAGCGGGCCTTCCCGGCGGAAACGGTTCTGGCTGATGCCATCCAGCAACCCCGCCATCGCCTTACCGGTATAGACCGGATCCAGCAGAATGCCTTCCAGCTGCGCCAGCAGTTTCACCGCCGCCATGCCCTCGTCGTTCGGTTCACCGTAGCGTGGTGCATAATACTCATCCCACAGCGTAATCGGCGCGGTAGCGGGCACTTCAAGCTGGGCTGCCAGTGGCTGGCGCAGACGCTCAACCAGCGGCAACTGAGCCTCAGCCTGACGGGAAACGGTCACCCCCACCAGCTCGGTATCCGGTAACAACTGTTCAAGGCCAACCGCCAGCCCGGCATGGGTGCCGGCGCTGCCAGAGGCGACGATAACGGCGGCAAAATCCACCACCTCTTCGCTCTGATGGGCAATCTCCTGCGCGCAGCCGACATAGCCTAACGCACCCAGCGTATTCGAGCCGCCGACCGGCACGATATAAGGCCGGAAACCCTGCGCCTCAAGCCGTGTTGCCTGTTCCGCCAGCTGCTCCGCCGGACGATCCAACGCATCAACCATAATCACCTCGGCGTCCATCAGATCCAGCAGCAGCCGGTTACCGTTGCTCAGGTAGTTTTCTGCATGGGTGCCGATTGGGTTTTCCAGCAGGGCAACGCATTTAAGACCCAGACGGGCCGCGACGGCTGCGGTCTGGCGCACATGGTTGGACTGAATCGCTCCGGCAGTCAGCAGCACATCGGCCCCTTCGCGCAGCGCGTCGGCCGCCAGATACTCCAGCTTACGCAGCTTGTTGCCGCCCATCGCCACCGGCGTGACATCATCGCGCTTGATGAAAATATCGCGGCCGAGATAGTCGGAGAGTCGTGGCAGATGCTCTAACGGGGTTGGCGCGCCCAGCAGTTCAAGGCGGGGAAACTGGTGTAAAAGATGTAAAGACAATGCTGCCTCCATTCGGGCATTGGAAATTATCCTTACAGTGTTGCAGAAGATGCGAAAAGGATCACCCTGATTCAGGTGGCGGGAGATGCGGTGATGGGCAAAACAGGCGTGCTCCCCCGTCCCGCCCTTTTCAGCAGCGTGAAAATGGCGGGGACGTACCGGCGGTACGCGGGGGAGCAATGGGTGCGCAGCGGAGCGTTAGCCCTGTTGCCACCCTAAGAACTGATCGTATTTGCGCAGCGCAATACGGTAATTATTATTGCCCGCATCCGGCAGGTCGCTTTCCAGACATTGATGCCAGCTATTGCCCTGCAGCCGATCGGCCGGGAAATTTTTCGCTTTCAGCATGTCGTCCAGCCGACGCAGCCGCACCACGTATTCCCGTATGGTGCTGGGGCTCATCTCTGTCTGTTCGAACAAATACTGTTTGAACGCCATAATGTCGAAGTAATTAGGATGGGTATTACAAAAAATATCGCTACAAAAGCGACAGAGCGCAGTCAGTTCTGGCTGAAGTTTCAGCCACAGTTGCTCATCAATCATCTGGTCCATCCGAGCGATGGCCTCTTTATTGATGATCTGGCCACGAAAAACGAGCGCCATTCGATCTAATACCTTGCCACAGTGTGAACAGTTGCTCTGGCTGTGTTTATAGTCTTTAAGATAACGACTTAACGGTCTGGCCTTGGTCTTGGCTCCCATTGCTGAGTCCCCGGTTTCTTATATTTTTGAATCGCCAGGAACTGATACTGCTAGCGCGCTCCCGTAAGTCGGGCCCGCAGACGTTTAATCGCCTGACTGTGCAGCTGGCTGACACGGGATTCCCCCACATCAAGCACCGCGCCAATCTCTTTCAGGTTCAGTTCTTCCTGGTAGTACAGTGTCAGCACCATCTTTTCACGATCGGGTAACGCTTCGATCGCTTCGATGACGCGCTCACGCAGACTCCCTTCCATCAACTGATGAAGCGGGTTGGCCTCTTCATGCCCTTCCGTCACCAGTTCCGCACTGTCGCCATGTTCTTCCCGATACTCGTCGTAGGAAAAGAGCTGACTATTGTTGGTGTCCAGCAGGATCTGCCGGTACTCCTCCATCGAAACATTCAACTGCTGCGCGACTTCCTGCTCGGAGGCAGCACGACCCAGCGTCTGTTCCACCTTATGCATTGCGCCGGCCACCTCGCGCGCGTTACGACGAACGCTGCGTGGTGCCCAGTCCCGGCTGCGAAGCTCATCCAGCATTGCGCCACGAATACGCTGCACGGCATAGGTGGTAAAGGCTGTTCCCTGTAGCGCGTCATAGCGCTCCACGGCATTTAACAGACCGATACCTCCGGCTTGCAGCAAATCGTCCAGCTCAACGCTGGCTGGCAGACGAACCTGCAGGCGCAGCGCTTCATGGCGCACCAGCGGCACGTAGCGCTGCCAGAGCGAATGCTTGTCCATCACGCCTTCGGCGGTATAGAGATCGTTCACGTTGACTACCCTGCGTTAATGAAGTTATCGGCATGATTATCCAATTCTGTAGGGTTATTGATTGGGGGAATAGGCGGGGTAAAACGAGGTTATTTCATTTTTGTTATGTCAGGGGAGCCGATCCTTCGGTCCCCCTTCACATTGGCTAGCGTCGCGCCCGCAGCCGTTGGCGCGTCGCGGGTGGCACCGCCGACCACAGGCTACAGATACGGCCATTTAGCTCCTGATAATAAGGGCTTATGTTGGTCTGCGCTTCGTCGCTGGGGTGTATCTGGATCTGTCCCGACTCACCATCAATGCTTATCAGTCGGTTGAGGAAAAGCCGTTGCAGATCGCTACGCAGGAATAAGCCGTTGTCGACGCTGTTATCCGCCAGCCCCCCTTCATCATTCTCCTGCGTATCGATATGACAGGCTTCTACCCACGGCCAGTTGTGCCGATCGGTCAGCCGGGTGCCGGTCATCACGCAGGCGCCGTAGCGCGCTTTGACGCCGGCGCTGAACTCGGCCTGGCTGGCGCGCTGCAGTACTCTTGCCTTCACCCGCCGTCCCACTTCGGTGCCCGGCATCACTGCGGCAGGCACCTTGTGCTGCGGCGTACTCAGCACCACGATGAACTGAATGCGGCGTGACTGAGGAAAACAGGGATTAGCCTGCGGGTTGAACAGCTGCCAGTAAGCTTCTTCCTCATCCTGGTGCATCAGTACCAGTTTGTAGCCGCGGCTGTTGAGCAGGTTCTGGGCGGTAGCAGAATGGGGATCGATCATCGCGAACACCTGACTGCTGCCCATCACCTTCCACAGATTATCGCGTTTCTCTTTCTCGCTACGGCGGAAATAGAGGAAAGAGAGGTTTTGCTTCAGGTAGTGCTCAAAGCGGCGCAGGTAATTTTTACGTTCATTATCATTGGCGATGAACAGCAGATCCTCCAGCGGACTGTTGCTCTCTTCCTGCGCAAACACCGCACGGATTTTCAGGGTGCGAAAGCTGGTTGATGGGCTGAGCAGCGCGCGCGCCGTCAGCTCCTTCTCCTCAGGATATTGCTGGGCATAGCGCAGCGCGATCTCCTCAAAGGTCAGCCGCTCACCCGGTAACAAGTCATAATTGAAGCGCATAGACACTCCACAAAATAAGGAAAATGGATCAAAAGTGATGTTGTTCTGCAAGGAGTTATCGGCAGGCTGGAGGGGAACTGTAACCGGGGGGTGAATAAGCGCAGCGCAGTGTCTTTTTTGCTGACATTGCGCCGGCTCTGCTGTCAGGGATCTCAGCAACTGTGCCGGCATGGCTACCCCGTGGCACGGGGGGTTAATTCTGCTGGAAAGCTATGCCTGCACCTCTGAATACCGGGTGTGTTACTGGCCCGACTCTTTTAGCCCGGCTTTGACATCAACAATCGGGTTCAGAAGCGGTACCACCGCCCGGCGATAACGCTGACGGATTTTTGCGCTGAGTGGCCGTTTCGCCATTATGCTGGTCCAGATCGCCCGTTTTTGTCTGTTGTGATTGTCAACATCATCAAACTGCTGAATGGTGGTATGTTGCGCCACGTCATGCAGTAACACCGGCGCAGGATAGACAGCCAATAACCGGAATGCGCCATGCTCCTCGAACAGACACCATTTATCAGCTGCCATCCAGACCGGGTAAAGCAGCTTCAGCAGTCGTCTGGCGGCTTCGAGATTAATCACATAGGCATGAGAGGTAGTGGCACTGTATACCGGATAAAGACCGGTGGTTGGCGTTATTTGCGCGACAACCTTATTAACAAATTTATTAACCTGCGATAACAGCACCACCACAGGCTTATCTACAGGAAGTTGCATTGCAGGGCTGGATAAGACTTCAGGTAACTGTTCGGTTAATAACGCGTCGTCTTCCAGAATCAATGCCTGCGCAATATTCTCATCAACTATTTTTTGGTAAATTTTCAGATGACTCAACGCACAGCCTATTTCACCCGGTTTAAAAGCATAGTTGACCGAGCGGGTATGCTGAGAAATTTCCTTTTGGCTCAGCTGCTTACCATTTACGGCAGGAATAAACTGATAGGGAATTCCTGCAGTTTCACATTGTTTAGCAATCGTTGCGCGCCGTTCAGTTGAAGAATCGAGATTGATAATGAAAGTGTGCATGTAGATTCATTTCATCCAGGTAACAAAATATTTCCATGAATGAAATGATACCTTTTTCTTCATCATAAACTCAAATCAAAAGCGCAACACGGGCTGCACACCCAGGTGATAACCATGGGTTAAAGTTTGTCTTGTTTACTTTTAAACACTGCCTGGCAGAAACGGCTCATCGCGCTGTGGCTGAAAAAGTAACGAATGCTTAGCGCTGACTTAGCTATTCTTTGGCTGGATTCTTTGTAGATTGATTCAGACAAACTAACGGCAAAAAGGATATATGGCAGGCATAAAAAAACCCCGCCGAAGCGGGGTTTATGTTCAGAGGTAAGGCGATTAGCCCTGCAGCAGAGACAGAACCTGCTGTGGAACCTGGTTAGCTTTAGCCAACACTGAGTTACCCGCCTGCTGTACGATCTGCGCTTTAGACATGTTTGAAACTTCAGTTGCGTAGTCAGCATCCTGAATACGAGACTGTGCTGCAGACAGGTTAGTGGTGGTGTTATTCAGGTTAGTTACCGCTGAGTTCAGACGGTTCTGTACCGCACCCAGGCTTGAACGGAAGGTATCAACAGATGCGATAGCCTTGTCAATCAGAGCCAATGGATCTGAGGTTGATGCGCCTGCGAATTCATCAGTAGCAGTAACCGCTGTAGGAGTTGCGCCACCAGTAGTGCCAGTGCTCAGGTTAACAGTAGCATTTTCAACAGTAGTACCTGTTGTAGTAGGAGTTGTTGCGGTTGCATCACCACCATCGTTAACAAGTGCATCATCTGCAATACCGTAATTTTTACCCTGAACTGATACGAACGCTTTTGGCGCGCCGGTTGAATCAGCACCAACCTGAACAAGTTGACCAGACTGAGTGGCTGAATCAATACCGTTTTTAACGTCAGTGTAGGTTACGTTAGCTTTGTTCAGAGTGACTTTACCATCAGCTCCAACTGTAGCTGCGTATGACTTATCGCCATTCTGAACCACATATTGGTTGGTCAAATCACCATTTGCATCTTTGGTGTTGTGTAAACTTAATTTTGAAGTATCGGTAATGCCAAGGTCTTGAGCAACAGTTGCATCAAAAGCAATTTTAACCGGAGCAGCTCCAGCGGTAGCACCCGGCAATTGGGTAATTGCATCACCAACAGAAACCGAAGTTTTATCTACAGAGAAACCTTTCAGACCCAGCGTTGAAGAGTCAATTTTCTTCAGGTCGATGTCGATAGTCTGACCGTCGTTTGAACCAACCTGGATAGACATTTTGCCGTCTTTAGCCAGTACGTTCACGCCGTTGAACTGAGTCTGACCAGAAACGCGGTCAATCTCGTCCAGACGTGATTTGATTTCGTCCTGGATTGAAGACAGGTCTGAATCAGAGTTGGTACCGTTCTGAGCCTGTACAGTCAGTTCACGAACACGCTGTAAGTTGTTGTTGATTTCTGACAGTGCGCCTTCAGTAGTCTGCGCAGCAGAGATACCGTCGTTGGCGTTACGAGCAGCCTGAGTCAGGCCTTTGATGTTAGAGGTGAAACGGTTGGCAATCGCCTGACCAGCAGCGTCATCTTTTGCGCTGTTGATACGTAAACCAGAAGACAGACGCTCGATAGAAGTAGACAGAGCTGACTGGTTCTTGTTGATGTTGTTCTGAGTGATCAGCGAGAGGCTGTTGGTATTAATGACTTGGGCCATGATAAATTTTCCTGTTAATCAAGTCTTTCGGTTAAGGTGTGGGCTTCAACCCGCCGGCTTCAGCGCCGTCAAAGTTGTTATCGTCTGCCGTTAAACAACCTTTAGAATTTTTTTAGTACCAGGCGAATTTTTTTGCTTCAACCTGTCACGCTTTTGGTTATCGCCACCCTGCCGCAGTTCTTTAGACTTAATTGATTAATTTTCTAGTCGTCGAAATACCCTTCTCTATAGTGCTTATTTACCTCATTACCCTAAGGCAAATAATTTTAAACTTTAGTTAATCAAGGCCGATAACCCTGGTAATCATTCTCCTTGTCGACCTTATAAAGGAATTATCATGGCTAGTATTACCAACCTTGGCGTAGGTTCAGGCCTGCCACTCAGTACTATGCTCGACAGTCTGGAAACCGCAGAGAAAAGTGCGCTGACCCCTATCTCTAACCAGCAGTCGGCTTATACAGCCAAACTCAGTGCTTATGCGACGCTGAAGAGTTCGCTTTCTACTTTTCAGACCGCCAACACCAAGCTGAACAGTGCTGACCTGTTTACCGCAACGACTGCGACCAGCACCTCCAGCGCGTTTAGCGCGACCACTTCGGGTTCAACGGTTGCTGGCAAATATGCCATCAACGTAACCCAGCTGGCGCAGGCGCAAACCCTGACCTCAGCGGTGCAGAGCAGCAATACCGACGCATTAGGTGACAGCTCCGTCGCCAGTCGCAGCATTGCTATCACGCTGAAAGATGGCACCAGTAAAAGCATCACCTTGTCCAGTGACCAGACCTCGCTGACCGGCATGCGTGACGCGATTAATGGCGCGAATGCCGGTATCACCGCCAGCATCATTAAGGTATCGGACGGCAGCTTCCGCCTTTCCATGACCGCCAACAAGACCGGCAGTGATAATGCAGTGACCTCAATTGCCGTCACCGGCGACGCCACGCTGCAGGGAATTGTGGGTTATGACGCGTCGGCCAGCAGCAATGTGCTGACCCAAAGCGTTGCGGCGCAAAATGCCAAACTGACCGTGAACAATGTGGCGATTGAAAACAGCAGCAACCAGATCAGTGATGCGCTGGAAGGGATCACCTTAAACCTGTCTGACACCACGACCGGCAACCAGACGCTGACCATTACTAAAGATACTTCCAAGGCATCCAGCGCCATCAGCAGCTGGGTCGATGCTTATAACTCTCTGTTAGATCAGTTTAATACCCTGACTAAATACACCAAGGTTGATGCCGGTGCGGATTCTCAGGATTCCAGCAATGGTGCCCTGCTGGGTGACAGCACCCTGCGCACTATCCAGACCCAGTTGAAAGGCATGCTGACCAATGCGCAGAGCTCTTCAACCTATAAGTCGCTGGGACAGATTGGCATTACCACCGATCCGACCACCGGCTCGCTGGTGATTGATTCAACCAAAGTGAGTGCCGCGCTGGATAAAGATGCCGCGGGCGTGAAAGAGATGATTGTCGGCGATGGCAAAACCACCGGTATTACCACCACTATCGCCACCAGCCTGACCGGCTGGCTGTCAACCAAAGGGATTGTCCAGGCGGCAACCGATGGCGTCAGTAAAACGCTGAACAATCTTACCGCTCTCTATAAGACCACCAGCGATCGTATCGACGACGATATTGCGCGCTATAAAGCACAGTTTACCCAGCTTGATGTGATCATGAGCCAGCTCAATACCACCAGCTCTTATCTGTCGCAGCAGTTCGACACATCATCAAGCAGTTCAAGTAAATCCTAACAAGGGGTGACCATGTACAGCGCTACCGGCACCAAAGCCTATGCAAAAATCGGCGTGGAAAGCGCCGTGATGAGCGCCAGCCAGCAGCAGCTGGTGGTGATGTTGTTCGACGGCGCGCTCAGCGCGCTGATTCGCGCTCGTCTGTTTATGCAGGATGGCAATATTGAAGGCAAAGGTAATTCCATCTCTAAAGCCATCAATATCATTGAAGGAGGTCTGAAACAGGGCCTCAGTGAAAACAGTGGTGATGAGCTGGCAGATAACCTGCTGGGTCTTTACAACTACATGACGCGCCGCCTGCTGCAGGCCAACCTGCACAATGATGTTGAAGCTGTCGAAGAAGTCGAAGGCTTACTGCGCAACATCGCGGACGCGTGGAAAGAAGTGGTTCAACCTAACCTGATTCAGGACGCCGTTTAATGATTATTGCACCGCATCTGATTGCCGTTTACCAACAGTTACTCGATCTCAGCCAGGGAATGCTGCGTCACGCGGCGCAGGGCGAATGGGATGAATTGATCAGCCGGGAGATGGAGTATGTCAGCGCGGTGCAATCATTAGCGCAATCGACAGAGGCTGCCGCCCCATCGGTTCAGGTTCAGGAGCAACTGCGCCCGGTATTGCGCCATATTCTGGATAACGAAAGTGAAGTGAAACGCCTGTTGCAGGCGCGCATGGATGAACTGGCTTCGCTGGTCGGCCAGAACAGCCGCCAGAAATCGGTGCTTTCCGCCTACGGTAATCAGGGCGGTGTGGTGATGGTGCCACGCGAAACCCTCTCCTGATAATCTGCCCTCTCTCGCCGCGTTGAGATTTATTTTTCAGCGCGGCGCCTCTTTTTTGCCGCTTACTCCATACTTGATTCTTATCATCCCCCTGGAGTGCAGTAGATGCAAAACCCGACGTTATTACAGTTTTTCCATTGGTATTACCCGGATGGCGGCAAACTGTGGCCGGAAATCGCCGATCGTGCCGCCTGGCTCAGTGAAATTGGCATCACCATGGCCTGGCTGCCGCCCAGCTATAAAGGGGAATCAGGTGGCTATTCTGTTGGTTACGACAGCTATGACCTGTTTGACCTCGGTGAATTCGATCAGAAAGGCAGCGTTGCCACCAAATATGGCGACAAGCAGCAGTTACTGGCAGCCGTCGAGGCGCTGCGCAGCCACAACGTCGGGGTAGTGCTGGACGTGGTGCTTAACCATAAAATGGGTGCCGATGAAAAAGAACAGATCAGCATCAACCGCGTCAATCCGGACAATCGCGACGAAATTTATGACGACGTGGTCGAATGCGAAGCCTGGACTAAATTCACCTTTCCGGTGCGCAACGGAAAATATTCAAAATTCGTCTGGGACCACAAATGCTTTAGCGGCGTAGACCATATTGAAAACCCGGATGAAAACGGCGTCTTCAAAATCATTAACGATTACACCGCCGAAGGCTGGAACGATCAGGTCGATAATGAGCTGGGCAACTTCGACTATCTGATGGGCGCGAACATCGATTTCCGCAACAAGGCGGTGAGCGAAGAGCTGAAGTACTGGGCACGCTGGGTGATGGAACAGGTGCCGTGCACCGGCTTTCGTCTGGATGCGGTGAAACATATTCCGGCCTGGTTCTATAAAGACTGGATCGATCACATTCAGGAAGTGGCTGAAGAGCCGATGTTTATCGTCGCTGAATACTGGTCGTTTGAAACCGATAAGCTGCAGGAGTATGTGCATCAGGTGGAAGGCAAAACCATGCTGTTTGATGCCCCACTGCACATGAACTTCCATCAGGCCTCCACCGCCGGCAGCGCTTACGATCTGAGCCAGATCTTTGCTAATTCGCTGGTGGTCGCCGATCCGTGGCATGCGGTAACGATCGTCGCCAACCACGATACGCAACCACTGCAGTCGCTGGAAGCGCCGGTAGAAGCCTGGTTTAAACCGCTGGCCTACGCGCTGATTCTGCTGCGTGAACAAGGCGTGCCGACCATTTTCTATCCCGATCTGTTCGGTGCCAGTTATGAAGATACCGGCGGCGACGGCGAGAAACATAAGATTGAGATGCCGGTGATCCCGGAGCTGGAAGGGTTGATCCGCGCGCGCCAGCAGTATGGCTGGGGCGCACAGACCGACTATTTCGACCATCCCAACTGTGTCGCCTTTAGCCGCAGCGGCACCGAAACCCAGCCGGGCTGTGTGGTTATCATGTCGAATGGCGATGCAGGCGAGAAAAGCGTGGCGATGGGCGAAGGCTATGCCGGTAAGGTGTGGCGTGATTATCTGGCGAACCGCGAAGAAACCATTACCGCCGATGATCAGGGTAATGCGGTGTTTGTCTGTAACGCGGGCAGCGTCAGCGTCTGGGTGGTCGCAGAGTAAGAGTAACAGAAGCTCTGGCAGGGCCAATGCCCTGCCAGCATCATTTATTGCGCGACTGCCGCCGCATTGTTTTCTGTGATGCGGGTGTGCAACAGCTGGGGCTCAATATTCTGGATCACACTGGCCTTCGGTTGCTTCGCCACTTCGTCCAGCGCCTGCTGGCACTCTACGGTTGGACGTGCCACTTTACGCAGCGTCAGCCCGTCATAGTTCAGTTCACCGTTATCAACCACCAGCGGCATTACCCGAACCTGACGCGTGACGTTGACATAATCGCCGCTCAGCAAGGTCAGTTTGCCCGGTTTGGCGATAACCCGCTGCCATTGACGGCAATCCAGTGTGCTGCCATCCGCATTGATAATCAGGCTGCCTATCGCCTGACCGCTAATCAGGCCACGCTGCGGACCGACCGTTTGCCAGTTACCCTGCAGATTAGCCGGTGCCGGCGTTTGTACCGCACTGTCATAGTCGTTGATTTGTGCACATCCGCTCAGCGCCAGCGCGGCAATCAGCATCCACTTTTTCATGTTTAATCCCTAAGATCGCATCAATGGCGGCTACGTTATAATTTTTCCCCTGAGGTGCGCAAGGTATCTGGCTGATCCAACCGCGCCCGGCGCGGTTTTTTTAGCGCTGCCGCGCAACTCAGGCAAACTCAGCCGATGCTAAGCGACATTTATCCGCTAACGCGCCAGTCTGCTTGCGCGCGTCCTGACAAGTCAGGCACAACCCGCTACACTGACGCGCTGCAACTGACTTTCAGGAACCTGGCTATGAAAACTCCAGAAGCGTATTACGCGCAGGCGCGCGAAATGTTCTTTACCGCCCATCCCGATTTCCAGGCGGCGCTTGATGAGCTGACCGAAAGCGATGCCCGCGCTGCCAATCTTTCCCTGCGCCAGCTGCGTGAATGGCACGCTGAACGCATCTATGCGGCCTTTTTACGTCAGAAGAATCTGGATGGAATGATTTTTTCGATTCAACTGGCTGAACCAGACAAAGCCGTGGCGGCTGAGGCAATCGAGACCTATCTCAAATCACATGCTGAATCGCTGGGGATGAGCTGGGAAGAGTTTTGCATCAAAAACGAACTCTGATCGGGCGGGACGGGAAGGTGTATTTTTTATACACCTCCAACCAGTGGTTTAACCACCGATAAAGTTGTACAAGTACGAGGAAAGTGTATAACTTCATCGTACGACTTCGGTCGTGATTGTCCTTGAACGAATAGTGCTTTTGCACTGCCTCTGGAGGTGTTGCTGGATTTCCACCTCCAGAGGCGAATTTTTTTCCCGTCGCTACTCTTCTTCTGCCATCTTTCCTTTAACTTCCACATACTGTGCCACCGCCAGCAGACGATTAATGTGCGTCAGCAGTAGGTCAACGTCGGACTGCAAAAACTCGGTCGATGAACGTGAAGCCGTGACAATCGCATCCTGTACCGTCTCGGTGATGGTCAGCGTATTGTCCTGTTTGGCCTGCACCAGCAACGCAGCAACCAGCAGCGATTGCGCTTCGAGCTGAGCGGTCAGCTCTTTCGCGTCGACGTCCATTTTTGCCAGTTTTAGCAGAATATCAATGACCAGTTGTCGCATCGCACTTCTCCTGATGTATGGAGTGCCATTATGTCGCGATGATGCCGCAATAAGCCAGACCAGGATGCAGTCCGGCATAACATAAAAAAAATTAGCCGTAATCGGGCGCATCGCCTTGCCACTGTTTTTATTTACAGTATTATATCTCTGCGATTTTGCCCTGAATGGATTGCCATCATGTTTGTTGAGTTGATTTATGACAAGCGAAACGTAGCCGGTTTGCCGGGTGCTCGCGAGATGATTCTCGAAGAGCTGGAAAAACGGGTGCATCGGGTGTTTCCTGACATTGAAGTTAAGGTCAAGCCGATGGAACGTAACGCGATTGATACTGATTTGAGTAAGAACGATAAAGCGACGATTGCGCGGATAGTTGAAGAGATGTTCGACGAAGCGGAAATGTGGCTGGTGGCCGATTAATCCTTTACCGGCCACCGCATCAGTTAGCGGGAGGTCAATTAACTCTCCTGCTCACTGTGATTAATTTCGATCTCGATGTCCTGAATGGCGGCATCCAGATCTTCCAGCATCTTACCCTGCTTGTTGAGTAGTGCATCGATACGATCGGCGTTCACCTTATCTTTGTATTCACCCGCATCGAAGGCTAACCAATGAGTTGAAAGGGTCTCGGTGTTGGTTTGCGCGTAGTGTCGCATCTCTTTTAGCTGAGAGGTCACGTCACGCAGATAATCGTTTTTGGTCTTGGTTTCTGTTGAATCGCTCATGCTAAATGTCCTTCTGGTCAGTTATCCAAAGTGATTTGGCGTAGCGGTTCATCAACCGGCCAACCTGCGGGCGCCTTTCCTGCGAAAATCTCGAAAGAAAATGTCGCCCGGAGATTTAAATCTAGTCGATAATAGCGAAGCCGCACTAAGAATAATCGGAAGTTACGGTTTACGGCCGGAATGCGTCGCAGGCCCCTCACTTTCAATCACCACTTCCTTCACCTTATCGACCGTTTTGATCGCGGTGCGGTCCGGTATCGCATCGAGCTTATGCTGTAGCGCACTCACCTGATTGGTTAGCAAATCCACCCGCGCATCTCGTTTTGCGGCGACATTGCGGTAATCCTTGCGAATCTCCTCCACCCGCTTGTTGGCGGCATTATTGACGTAAAGAAACAGAATGGTCATCAGCACGCAGATCATCGAACAGCCGAGCATCACGCCGCCGAGAATAACCTTGCGTTTGAGGAGCATGGGTGTAACCGGACTATTTATCGTAACCATCGCTGCGATCCTCCAGAGTTGAGATAAGGCGATCGACTTCGTTGCGGAACTTATCGCTATGATCGGTCTCGGTCATGGCCAGCAAAATACCTAATGCATTTTTGATCAGCCGAAGATCGGTCTCGAGCATGGAGATACGCCGCAAATTTTTGTCGTGTCGTTCGCGTAGTTCATCGTTCTCTTCACGTATCAGTACGTTGCTCTCCTTCAGCAACACCACCTGCTCTTTGTAACTGGTTATAATTTCGCCGCCGGCCCGATTGCTGGTTACGATTGACGCAATGCCCGCCAATAACGGTTTCCAGAACAGTGCCGCCGCGCCCCCACCCAAAACCAACGCACCCATACTGGTAATTAAACTACTTTCCATGCCGCACCCCTCTACCCGGTAAGGTCACTGGAACACCACGGCGTGCTACAACAGGCACGTCCCCTGCCTGAAATTTAAGATTGCTTAAATACCAGGGTTAAGTATACTTAAGTCATTCTTAACCTGAATGTCAAGCAGATGAAAAACGAAACGCTGGGCGACCGTATTCGCCACCGAAGAAAAAACCTGGGATTAACGCAGAAGCAGTTGGCGGAGCAGGTAAAAGTGTCCCATGTGGCGATCTCACAGTGGGAAAAAGAAGAGACGTTACCGCGCGGTGAGAATCTGTTGCGGCTGGCGGAATCGCTGGGCTGCGCACCGGCCTATCTGATAGATGGCGATGGTCCTGTTTTCAGCGAAAGTGGATTTGCCGGGCTGCATCAGATTCCCTTACTGAATCAGCGCGACGTGGTGCCGTGGCTGAAGGATGCCGGTACGGTGAAATGCGATTTTCTGATGCATAACGATATGGCACTTTCTCAGCGCAGTTTTGCCGTGCGGGTTGGGGAGCTGGCGATGGCGCCTGCCATTTTGCGTGATGATGTGGTGATCATTGATCCGGCGGTATCACCGATGCCGGGTGACAGCGTACTGGCGCTGCAGCAGAACGTTGCGCTGCTGCGCACTTACCGGCTGCGCGAGCCGGAAAACGGCATTACGCAGTTTGAACTGGCGCCGGTTAACGTCGATTTTCCTTTGATGCACTCTGGTCGCGATGGCCTCAGGCTGGCCGGCACGCTGGTCGAACTGCGTCGTTACCGTCAGCGCTGAATAAAAAAACCCGCTGCGATGCGGGTTAATTACTTCAAATTACACACTTTACTACGGCAAATGACGACAAAGGTCAGGCAACTTACAATGCGTCAGTCAGCTTATCCACCACCACATTACCGTGCAGATCGGTCTGCGTGATGCGATAGCCGACACACCATGAGCGGCGGGTGCTCAGTTTGTCGAACAGGGTCACGCCGCCTTTCTTGACACCGTGCGGGTTAACGATGGTCCATTCGGTCACGTCTTCCTGTCCGCGATTTTTCAGGCTCACGGTGCCGTTTTTAATCAGCTGATCATCAGCTTCAATCTTTAAATAGTCTCGTAACATAATTTCAATCTCCTGGTAACGCTGGTCACTATATGCTTTTTACTAATCCGTTCAATCGAATTTATTAATCGATTAATTTGTGACCTGCCGCACGTGAGATAACAGATTTGTCCATTCACGCGTCTGCCTGGCACGGTTAGCATGGTCCCGCTGCACACAGACACGCAACGAATAATGCCGTGCACCACACGAGAGAAAACTCCGATTCAGCCCGCCTCGCGCGGGCTTTTTTTATTTCAGGCCGCTCCGTCCCGTCAGGTTGACGACGGCTGGTCTAGACTTAAGACACTGAACAAAAGGAGTTAGCCATGTTTAAACATAAAACCAATGAAGAACGTAAACACGAAGGTGAAGTGAGCAAGAGCCTGCCGGAAGCGGCACCGCACGTAGGCAATGCGTATGAAGAAGACGATCATCCTGCTACTGACGCGCCGAAAGATCACGGCGAAGTACCACGCAAGAATGATGACAGTCAGGATGATAAAAAAGATCCGTATAAAGCAAATTGATACGCCGCAACGCGCCCCGTTCAGGGGCGCACCGCTATTGTGACCACGTTATAGCTTATCGAGATAATTTTCCGGGAATGGCACGCCAGAATGTTCCAGTCGCGACAGCTTCTGCGTGATGTCGTTTCTTATCGTCTCATCGCCGTCCTGCCAGTACGACTTTACTACCGCTAACACCCGTTCAGCGGTTTGCTCAGTGAATCCGGACGGTTCGTCAGCCTGCAGCACCTGATGAATTTTCTCATTCATCTCTCGAAGATTGATCATTTCGCCCTCCTGTCAGAAAAAAGATAAGTATAGTTCAGACCACCCTGAGCGGGATTCGCGCAGTGGCGGGCAAAACAATTTTCACGCCGCACGCTGCTTGCGGATCGTCCTGTAAAGGGCAGTGAGATGAAGGCAAAAGTGACGGGATTTGAACCGATGAAGAAAATAATATTGCTGCTCATGTTGAGCATTACTGCTGGCTGCGTCGATACCGGCCGGGTCGGCTTACATCCGCATCTGCAAACCGCCTATTTTAATGCGCATCCTTATCAGGTGCAGTCCTGCCTGTTTTCAGCCGCGATTAATCAGCGTCTTTCGCTTGAACGGGATGATCCCCTGCCCGGCGGCGCGCAACGCTATAACCTTGAACAAGGTGATGGAACCGTTATTGCCTGGATCGAAACAGACAAATTTAATCACAGCGAAACCAGCGTGAATTTTGTTTATGACGCCCAGGCGGCAGATATCCGCGCTGCGGTAGCGACGATGATTGCTGAGTGTAAGAGCGCTGTCTGAGTTCCCTACGCTATCAGGCCTGTTGCTGGTGGATCAGCGGCTGTCTGCTAAGAAATCGTAAGGGTACGATCAAGAATTTAGCTTTTTGTGCTTCATTTTGTCAGATTGCTCTGATAGGTTAGGCCGGTTTATTCTTTGGTGTGTTGTTACTCTGATGATTTATGACTGTTTTTTATACTATGACGAAGACCTGCTGCTGGAGATGCGTTTAAACACCCTTCAGCATGTGGTTGACCGCTTTGTCATTGTTGAATCGCTTTATACCTTCACCGGCAAGAAACGCGAGAAACTCCATTTCGATATCGAAAAGTTTAGCCGCTTCCGCGATAAGATTATTTATGTGGTGAATGATGCGGTACCGACTTTTCATCAGCAGGCGTTTAAATCAAACAGCTCTATGGTTAACGCGGGCGAAACTGACCCGTGGGAAAATGAAACCATTGCACGTAATACCATTATGCGCGGCCTGAAGGACGCCAAAGACGACGACATTATTATTGTGTCAGACGTCGATGAAATTCCGTTACCCGAGGCGATTGAGCAATTCAGCCACCATCATTTATGCACCACGCTGCATCAGCAATATTTCAATTTTAAATTTAACGTGCGGGTGTTAAATGATGACGGCACACCGCGCTGCGCCACCCTGGCAAAAATGGTGACCTATAAAACCCTGTGTCAGTTCTTTGAAGGACAACCGGAACTGCTGCGCAACGTAAAACGCCGTGGGACGTCGATCCGTGAAAACTGGCTTCGCTGGAAGTGGCTCAACTTACGCACCCGGGTGATTAAACAGGGCGGATGGCATTTTTCCTGGGTGATGAGTGATGAACGAATCAGTGAAAAAATGTCCTGTATTTCTCATACGGAGCATGACCGACCGGAATTTAACAATCCGGACCACATCCGACGCTGTGTCGAGAACAATATTGATATCTGGAACCGCCCGCGCAAAATGCAGATTCTGCCGGTGACAAGTGAGCATTTCCCACAGTGGCTGGTTGATAATCAACACCGCTTACGTCATTTAATCAAGTAACGCCGCGCCGCATTCAGCCGGCACTCGCTTCAGTGACTGCGCAGGTCCGGCTGCATTGCCAGGGTCACCGCTACCGCCTTACGCACACAGGCCGTTTTCGCAGGCGGCAAGACTGAATCTTTGCCGCCCTGCCGCGTCCATTATTTCTTTTCGCAATCGTAGCTGCCGCGGATTTTTATCTGACTCTGACTGGTGCGGACGATCTCAGCATCCAACAACGATTTCCCCTCACGGGTCACCAGATCCATATCGATCATGCCTGGCGCTTTGGCGTTTTTGACCCGCCAGTGCAACTTCACGTTATCGTAATCGTCTTTAGCCTTGAGAAAGGTGGTGCTCTTAATCTTCGCACTGTTGCCGTTAACCGTAACCGTCCCCTTCTGGTCGGCTTTCAGGTCGAAAGGCCCACATTGCAGCGCGGTAAATGCAGAAGCAGAAAGAGAGGTCAGTGAAAGTAACCAGATGAACGTTTTTATCATTGTCGCGGCGACCTGCTGATGGCTGATGAAATCGGAACGGCGCGGCGGGCAGTGGGTATGCGCACACTGTCGACGCGATCCTTGTCTGCCAGCAGTATAACTGATGAATATCATTGCAGCTGACGCGGTTACACATCGACTCGCCACACGATCCGCTACAGCATCTGGTTCGCCCGACTGCCGTCAGCTCGCAACAATAGCTGTGAGCAGGTCAGCGCGCTTAGCGCCCTGCTCCATCTTGCCAGCCTTCTGGTGCGCACGATTGCGGATTCAACCAGTCCCACTAAACCTGCATATTCATAATATCGCTATACGCCGACACCAGCTTGTTCCTGACCTGAATCCCCATCTGCATAGAAATAGACGATTTCTGCAGATCGACCATCACATCGTTCAGCGCGATACCGGGTTTCCCCATCTCAAAATCCTGCGCCTGGCTACGGGCGGTGGTTTGCGTCTCGCTGATCTTATCCAGCGCAGCTTTCATGGTGGCGCCAAAATCGATCTGGTTAGGGGCTTCGCTGCTGCGGTTGCTCGCCTGCAGCGAGGTGACCTGAAGCTGTTGCAGTACGCCGTCGATTGCCTGAATGGACATTAACGATACCTCATATAAAAGAGTGGGGTTTTTCTGTGTTCAAAAATCTAACACGTTGTCAATGAGACAAAGGCGCTAAATGACAGCAAAAAACCCGGCTTATCCAGCCATCGAATTTTTGGTTTCAACAAATAATGCCTGGCATTGAAGTGGAAATTTTATCTACGCAGGTCAGGGAGTCTGTTTTGCCATCTCAACTAACCCGGTCAATTACGTCAGGCAGGAATCGGTCATGAATGCGAGTGCAGCCGCCACACAAGATCAAGAAAAGAAAGGCTTCGGTGACCTTCTCGCTCGCCTGCGCGCAAATCCGCGTATTCCTTTAGTCGTCGCCGCCGCCGCCGTTATCGCTATCGTGATTGCGATGGTGCTGTGGGCCAAAGCGCCCAGCTACAGCGTTCTCTATAACAATCTGTCGAATGAAGATGGCGGTGAAATCGTCACGCAGCTGACGCAGATGAACATTCCCTACCGCTTCGCCGAGAACGGCGGCGCACTGATGGTGCCGGATGAGAAGGTCCACGAGCTGCGTCTGCGTCTGGCACAACAGGGTCTGCCGAAAGGCGGCTCGGTTGGTTTCGAACTGCTGGATAAAGAGAAGTTCGGTATCAGCCAGTTCAGCGAGCAGGTCAACTATCAGCGCGCGCTGGAAGGCGAGCTGGCTCGCACCATCGAATCGCTGGGTCCGGTAAAAACCGCCCGCGTCCATCTGGCGATGCCTAAACCCACCTTATTTGTCCGTGAGCAGAAAGCACCGTCGGCGTCGGTCACCTTAACCCTGCAGCCTGGCCGTGCACTGGATGAAGGTCAGATTCAGGCCATCGCCCACATGGTTTCCAGCAGCGTGGCGGGTTTACCGCCGGGTAACGTTACCGTGGTCGATCAGACCGGTCGCCTGCTGACCCGTTCCGATAGCGTCGGCCGCGATCTGAATGATGCTCAGCTGAAGTATGCCTCTGATGTTGAAACGCGTTATCAGCAACGTATCGAAGCGATCCTGAATCCGATTCTGGGCCAGGGCAACGTGCATGCGCAGGTTACCGCGCAGATCAACTTCGACACCAGCGAGCAGACGGATGAGAAATATCAGCCTAATGCGAATCCATCTGCTACCGCGATTCGCTCGCGTCAGACCAGCACCAGCGATCAATCAGGCAGCCCTTATCCGGGCGGCGTACCGGGCGCATTGTCCAACCAGCCTGCGCCAGCCAACACCGCGCCGGTCAATGCACCCGCAGCTAACGGCCAGAATGCCAACGGTCAGAACGCCAATGGTCAGAATGCTAACGGACAGAATAATGCCGGCCAGACCACCAGCACCGCCGCGGCCAGCAGCACGCCGACCAACTCACGCCGTGATGACACGGTTAACTATGAGCTGGACCGCACTATTCGTCATACCAAGCTCAACGTCGGCGATGTCCAGCGTCTGTCGGTGGCGGTGGTGGTCAACTATCGCGAAGACGATAAAGGGAAAGCGGTTGCGCTGAACGAACAGCAACTGAAGCAGATTGAAGACCTGACCCGTGAAGCGATGGGCTACTCCCAGACCCGCGGCGACAGCGTGAACGTGGTGAACTCGCAGTTCAATACCACCGAACCGACGACCGGTGATCTGCCCTTCTGGCAGCAGCAAGCGTTCTTTGATCAGCTGATGAATGCCGGTAAATGGCTGTTGGTTGCTCTGGTTGCCTTCATTCTGTATCGCAAGCTGGTCCGTCCGCATCTGGTCCGTAAGCAGGCTGCGGAGAAAGCCGCTGCAGAAGCTGCTGCTGCCCATGCCGCTGAACCGGCAGAAGAAGAAGCCTATAGCGTTCAGCTCAGCAAAGATGAGCTGGATCAGGAACGTAAGTCTAACAACCGCATGAGCGCAGAGGTGATGAGTCAACGCATCCGCGACATGTCTGAAAACGATCCGCGCGTTGTTGCGCTGGTGATTCGCGAATGGATGAGTAAAGAGCTATGAGTCTGACCGGAACCGAAAAAAGCGCCATCCTGATGATGACTATCGGCGAAGAGCGCGCAGCGGAAGTTTTCAAACACCTGAACCAGCGTGAAGTGCAGCACCTGAGCGCCGCGATGGCCAATATGCGTCAGGTCTCGCACAAGCAGCTGACGGAAGTGTTACGCGAGTTTGAAGCCGATGCCGAGCAGTTTGCGGCGCTGAGCCTTAACTCCAACGATTACCTGCGTTCGGTGCTGATCAAAGCACTGGGCGAAGAGCGCGCCTCCAGCCTGCTGGAAGATATTCTCGAAACCCGCGAAACCACCAGCGGGATGGAGACGCTCAACTTTATGGAGCCGCAGGCAGCTGCCGACCTGATCCGCGACGAGCATCCACAGATCATCGCCACCATCCTGGTCCACCTCAAGCGTGGTCAGGCGGCGGATATTCTGGCGCTGTTCGACGAACGTCTGCGTCACGATGTGATGCTGCGTATCGCCACCTTCGGCGGTGTCCAGCCAGCGGCCCTGGCCGAACTGACCGAAGTGCTCAACGGTCTGCTGGACGGTACCAACCTCAAGCGCGCGAAGATGGGCGGCGTGAGAACCGCAGCCGAGATCATCAACCTGATGAAGACGCAGCAGGAAGAAGCGGTTATCGAAGCAGTACGCGACTTCGACGGCGAACTGGCTCAGAAAATTATCGACGAGATGTTCCTGTTCGAAAACCTGGTGGAAGTGGACGACCGCAGTATCCAGCGCCTGTTGCAGGAAGTGGAGTCCGAGCAGCTGCTGGTTGCACTGAAAGGTGCCGAACAGCCGCTGCGCGAAAAATTCCTCAAAAACATGTCAGCCCGTGCGGCCGATATCCTGCGCGACGATCTGGCCAACCGCGGTCCGGTGCGGATGTCGGCGGTGGAAAACGAGCAGAAAGCAATCCTGCTGGTGGTGCGCCGCTTAGCCGAATCGGGCGAGATGGTGATTGGTGGTGGCGAGGAAACCTATGTCTGATGCATTTTCTGCCCGCCCATGGCAACTGTGGCAGCCGGCCGATTTAGGCCGCTTCGACCAGCCTGAACCGGAGCCGCTGCCCGAGATCACCGAATTTGATTCCGGGGTTGATGAGCAGCAGCTGCTGCTCGAACGTCAGCAACAGCAGATGCGTAAAGAGGCACAGGCCCAGGGTTACAACGAAGGTCAGCAGCAGGGTTTTGCCGAAGGTCAGAAAAGCGGTTATGAAGCCGGTTTTCAGCAGGGTCTGGCAGATGCTCAGCAGCAGCACGCGCCGTTACAGGCGCGGATGCAGCAGCTGGTCACCGAGTTCCAGAACACGCTGGAGTCGCTGGACAGCGTTATCGCCTCGCGCCTGATGCAGCTGGCACTTGAAGCCGCCCGCTCGGTAATTGGCCAGGCGACTGCGGTCGATGGCAGCGCCCTGCTGCGTCAGATTCAGGGATTACTGCAGCAGGAACCGATGTTCAACGGCAAGCCGCAGTTGCGGGTGCACCCGGACGATCTGCAACGTATCGAGCAGACGCTCGGCCCGACGCTCGACCTGCACGGCTGGCGTTTACTGGCGGACAGTACCCTGCATCCAGGCGGCTGTAAACTCAGCGCCGAAGATGGCGATCTGGATGCCAGCGTGGCGACGCGCTGGCAGGAACTGTGCCGCCTTGCCGCGCCAGGAGAAGTGTAATGACCACTCGGCTCAATCGCTGGCTGGGCGCGCTCGACGCGTTCGAAAAGCGAATTGCTCAGGTTCAGCCGGTACGCCGTTACGGGCGACTGACCCGTGCCACCGGCCTGGTGCTGGAAGCGACTGGCCTGCAATTACCGCTCGGCGCGACCTGCATCATTGAACGTAATGATGGCAAAACCATCAGCGAGATCGAAAGCGAAGTGGTGGGATTCAACGGACAAAAACTGTTGATGATGCCGCTGGAAGAAGTGGATGGCATTTTACCGGGCGCGCGGGTGTACGCACTGCAGAACGGTGAAAACCCGCAGGCCGGTAAGCAAATGCTGCTGGGTCCGCAGCTGCTGGGCCGGGTGCTGGACGGCAGCGGACGCCCGCTGGATGGCCTGCCGTCACCGGATACCGGTTACCGCGCGCCGCTGATCACCCCGCCGTTCAACCCGCTGCAGCGTACCCCGATTACCGATGTGCTGGACACTGGCGTTCGCGCCATTAACGCCCTGCTGACGGTAGGACGCGGCCAGCGTATGGGCCTGTTCGCCGGTTCGGGCGTCGGTAAAAGCGTACTGCTCGGCATGATGGCGCGCTACACCGAAGCCGACGTGATTGTGGTCGGGCTAATCGGCGAACGTGGTCGCGAAGTAAAAGATTTTATCGAGAACATTCTCGGTGCCGAAGGCCGCGCGCGTTCGGTGGTGATCGCCGCGCCGGCTGACGTTTCGCCGCTGCTGCGTATGCAGGGTGCCGCCTACGCCACCCGCATCGCCGAAGATTTTCGCGATCGCGGCAAACATGTGCTGCTGATCATGGATTCCCTGACCCGCTACGCCATGGCGCAGCGTGAGATCGCGCTGGCGATCGGTGAACCTCCGGCCACCAAAGGCTATCCACCGTCGGTGTTCGCCAAGCTGCCGGCGCTGGTGGAACGCGCCGGTAACGGCATCGACGGCGGCGGCTCGATTACCGCCTTCTATACCGTGCTGACCGAAGGCGACGATCAGCAGGACCCGATTGCTGACTCGGCGCGCGCCATCCTCGACGGTCACATCGTGCTGTCGCGGCGGCTGGCAGAAGCCGGTCACTATCCGGCGATCGATATTGAAGCCTCAATCAGCCGTGCGATGACCTCGCTGATTGATGAAAACCACTATGCGCGCGTACGCCAGTTCAAGCAGTTGCTGTCCAGTTTCCAGCGTAACCGCGATCTGGTCAGCGTGGGCGCCTATGCCGCAGGCAGCGACCCGATGCTGGATAAAGCGATCAAACTCTATCCGCAGATGGAAGCCTTTTTGCAACAGGGCATTTTCGAACGCAGCGATTATGACGACGCCTGCCTGCATCTGCATGCGCTGTTCGGCTAATCGACGCGATTAACGCGAGGTAACGGCAATGAAAACTGCAAATGCCATCGACACGCTACGCGATTTAGCGGAACAGGATCTGGAACGCGCCGCCATCTATCTCGGCGATATGCGTCGCGGTCAGCAGGCTGCCAATGAGCAGCTGACCATGCTGCTCGACTACCAGGACGAATATCGCAACAAGCTGAATGACGATATGTCGACCGGGATTGCCAGCACCCGCTGGACCAACTACCACCAGTTTATTCAGACGCTGGAAAAAGCGATCGATCAGCACCGCAACCAGCTCAATAACTGGAACCAGCGTCTTGAGCAGGCGCTGATCAACTGGCGTGAGAAACAGCAGCGGCTGAACGCCTATCAGACGCTGATCACCCGGGCAGAGGAAAATGCATTACGACAGGAAAACCGTCTCGACCAGAAACGGATGGATGAATTTGCCCAACGGGCCGCTTTGAGGAGAGGCGAATGATTACGCTGCCAAACATTGCCATGAAAGCGGCGGTGAAAACCGACGCGGATACATCAGTTTCAACCGATGCAGCTGCCGGCACCGATGCCCTGCCGCACGACTTTCTGACCGCGCTGGGAAACCAGTTGCTGAGCCTGGCGAAACAGCAGGGAAAAGCGGCGCAATCGGCTGATCTCAAAACAGAAAGCGACACCGATGCGCAGCCTGGCGCACCACTGAATGCCCTGATCGCCGCACTGGATAATCCGGCGGCGCTAAGCGCACTGTTTAAGCCGGAAAATATTAAAGCCGGCACAAAATCAGCCGATGATAAAGACAAGTCAGAAGCCGCGCCCTTAAGTGCCAGCGATATGCAAAATGTGCAGGCGCTGTTCGCCATGTTACCGACCACGCCGGCCGCCACCAGCGCAGCCGTCAGCCCGGTCAGTGAGGCGCAGGGTGAACTGGCTGTCCAGAACGACAGCGCGCGCAAAAGCCTGACGTCACTGGCACAGATGCTCACCGGCAGCGATCAGGCGAGCAAAGAACCCGGCGCGGAGAGTTCGCCTGGGGTTAAAACCGCCGCGCTGAATGCGCCCGCGGTGAGTAGCACAGCCAGCCAGAGCAGCACGGCTGCGGTGAACAGTAACAGCCTCAGCCCCGCGCAGACGCTGGATAGCAGTTTTCAGCAGGTGCTGAGCAATTTAACCCGACAGGACGATCAGGCCGCCATCAAAGCCAGTGCCAGCGATAATTCGCTGATCACCAGCACGCCGATCTCCAGCGCCAGCAGCCTGGCGCCGCCGGTAATGGCGTCGTCGACCACCAGCACGCCCTCGACCCCGATGCTGAATGCGCAGCTGGGCAGCGATGAGTGGCAGCAGGCGTTAAGCCAGCAAATTGTGATGTTCAGCCGCAACGGTCAGCAAAACGCCGAATTGCGCTTACATCCGGCAGACCTGGGCGCCATCCAGATCAGCCTGAAACTGGATAACGACCAGGCACAAATTAATCTGGTTTCCGGCCATAGCCACGTCAGAGCGGCGCTGGAAGCCGCGATTCCGCAGCTGCGCAGTGCGCTGGCAGAGAGCGGAATCCACCTGGGTGAGAGTCAGGTCAGCAGTGACAGTTCCGCGCAAGGCCAGAACTTCCAGCAACAGCAGGAGGCGCGCCGCGATGGACAGCATGGCCGCTTCTCTCTCGCTCAGGATAGTGACACCGACATCACGCCGATTGCCGTTCCCGCCGCTCTTCAGGCACGGGTAAACGGTAATGGCGCGGTCGACACTTTTGCCTGATAGCGACAAACGCTGAAGGTAAGCGTAAAACCCGCGTCTTTTCTTCCCATTGTTTGACTTAAGACGCGGGATAATCTGTCCAGGTGAGCCGAGAGGCTTGCCCATAATTCACAGGAAGTAACTGCAAACATGTCTGATAACGCGAAAGCTAAAGGCCGCAAACGTAAACTCTTAATTCCGGTGTTGCTCATTGTGACGCTGGCCGCTTGCAGCGTGGCAGGCTATGCAGTCTGGCGAATGATGAATAAACATGAGGGCGATAAGCCGGAGGTGGCGAAAGTCGAACCGCCTCCCGCCCCGGTCTTTTTTGCACTTGATACATTTACGGTTAACCTGGTCAATCCCGACAACGATCCTGACCGCGTGCTGTACGTAGGCTTTACCCTGCGTCTGGCCGATGAGGATACACGGCGTCGGTTAAATGACTATCTGCCTGAGGTGCGCAGTCGTCTGCTGCTGCTGCTCTCGCGTCAGAGCGCTGCGGCGCTGGCGACGGAGCAAGGAAAGCAAGCGCTTGTTGAACAAATCAAACAGGCGCTGGCACCACCACTGGTAAAAGGTCAACCTCCGCAGGCCGTGAACGATGTGCTGTTTACTGCCTTCATTTTGAGGTGAATCAATGGGCGATAGCATTCTCTCCCAGGCTGAAATTGACGCCCTATTAAACGGCGACAGTGGCAGCGCGGAAGAAGAAAAGAAACAAAACGGGCCGGAAGGCGATATTCGTCCTTACGACCCGAATACCCAGCGCCGCGTGGTGCGCGAGCGTTTACAGGCGCTGGAGATTATTAACGAGCGTTTTGCCCGTAGTTTCCGTATGGCGCTGTTTAACCTGCTGCGTCGTAGCCCGGATATCAGCGTCGGCGCGATCAAGATTCAGCCGTATCACGAGTTTGCCCGCAACCTGCCGGTGCCGACCAACCTGAACCTGATCCACCTGAAGCCGCTGCGCGGTACGGCGCTGGTAGTGTTTTCACCCAGTCTGGTGTTTATCGCGGTTGATAACCTGTTCGGTGGCGATGGTCGCTTCCCGACCAAAGTAGAAGGTCGCGAGTTTACCCATACTGAGCAGCGCGTTATCCGTCGCATGCTGAAGCTGGCGCTGGACGGTTACAGCGACGCATGGAAAGCCATTTATCCACTGGACGTCGAGTATGTGCGTTCAGAGATGCAGGTGAAATTCACCAACATCACCACTTCACCGAACGACATCGTGGTTAACACGCCGTTCCAGGTGGAGATTGGTAACCTGGTGGGTGAATTTAATATCTGCATTCCGTTTTCAATGATTGAGCCGCTGCGCGAACTGCTGGTCAATCCGCCGCTCGAGAACTCGCGCCAGGAAGATAACCACTGGCGTGACAACCTGGTAAAACAGGTGCAGCACTCAGAGCTGGAACTGATTGCACACTTTGCCGAAACCTCGCTGCGTCTGTCACGGATTTTGCAGCTGAAACCCGGCGACGTGCTGCCGATTGAGAAACCGGAACGCATTATCGCCCATGTCGATGGCGTGCCGGTCTTAACCAGCCAATATGGCACGATGAATGGCCAGTATGCCCTGCGTGTCGAACACCTGATTAACCCGATTTTGAATTCGCTGAACGAGGAACAGCCCCATGAGTGACAGTAATAAGCCGTCTGACGATATCTCTGCGGACGATCTGTGGGCTGAAGCAATGAATGAGCAGGCCGGCAGCAGCAGCGCCCCGCAAACCGATGACGTGTTTAAGTCATTCGAGAGCGGTAACGTTTCTGGCTCACTGCAGGATATCGATCTGATCATGGATATCCCGGTCAAACTGACCGTGGAACTGGGCCGTACCAAGATGACCATCAAAGAGCTGCTGCGTCTGGCGCAGGGTTCAGTGGTGTCGCTCGACGGCCTGGCAGGCGAACCGCTGGATATTCTGATCAACGGTTACCTGATTGCTCAGGGTGAAGTGGTGGTGGTCAACGACAAATATGGCGTGCGCATCACTGACATTATTACTCCGTCCGAACGTATGCGTCGTCTGAGTCGCTGAGAATGACTAGCCAGAATCAAAGTCTGCAACCTGCTGCGCCACACGCACAGCCGATTTCCACCGGCTCAATGGTGGTGCAGGTCAGCAGCATGTTAGCGGTGATTATTTTATTGATTCTGGCCTGCGCCTGGCTGGCACGCCGCTTTGGCTTCGCGCCGAAGAAGGTGAGCGGCCAGGAGCTTAAACTGACCGCCAGCGTGCAGGTCGGCCAGCGTGAGCGGGTGGTGATTATCGATACCGCCGATGCCCGTCTGGTGCTTGGTGTGACCGCACAGCAGATTACCCATCTGCATACGCTACCGCCGGGTGCGCCGCTGGAGAATACGCCAGCGCAGGCTGCCCCACAGGATTTTCGTCAGCTGTTACAGAACCTGGTTAAACGTCCCGGAAAACCCCAATGATGCGTCGACTGCTTCCTTTATTGCCACTGCTGTTGCTGGCACCGGTTGCCCATGCCCAGCTTCCGGGCCTGGTGAGTCATGCGCTGCCAAACGGCGGCCAGAGCTGGTCGCTGCCGGTGCAGACGCTGGTGTTTATCACCGCCCTGACCTTTATTCCGGCGGTGCTGCTGATGATGACCAGCTTTACCCGCATCATCATTGTGTTTGGTTTGCTGCGTAACGCATTGGGTACGCCCTCTGCACCGCCGAACCAGGTTCTGCTGGGGCTGTCGCTGTTTCTGACCTTCTTTATTATGGCGCCGACCTTCGACAAGATTTATCAGGACGCCTACCTGCCGTTCAGCCAGGACAAAATCAGCATGGATGTGGCGATCGAGAAAGGCGCCCAGCCGCTGCGTGAGTTTATGCTGCGTCAGACCCGTGAAGCGGATCTGGCCCTGTTCGCTCGCCTGGCGAATACCGCGCCGATTGCCGGCCCGGAAGCGGTGCCGATGCGCATCCTGCTGCCCGCTTACGTGACCAGCGAGCTGAAGACCGCTTTCCAGATTGGTTTTACCGTGTTTATCCCGTTTCTGATTATTGACCTGGTGGTGGCCAGCGTGCTGATGGCGCTGGGGATGATGATGGTGCCACCGGCGACAATCTCACTGCCGTTTAAGCTGATGCTGTTTGTGCTGGTCGATGGCTGGCAACTGCTGGTCGGCTCACTGGCGCAAAGCTTCTACTCCTGATCCCCCCTATTCCCGGAGCACAACATGACACCCGAATCAGTAATGGTAATGGGCCAGGAAGCGATGCGCGTCGCGCTGATGCTGGCCGCCCCGATGCTGCTGGCCGCGCTGGTCAGTGGATTGCTTATCAGCCTGTTGCAGGCCGCCACTCAGGTCAATGAACAGACCCTGTCGTTCATTCCGAAAATTCTGGCGGTGGCGACCACCGGCATTATTGCCGGCCCGTGGATGCTGAATCTGCTGCTCGACTATATCCGCACCGTCTTTTCCAACCTGCCTTACATCATCGGCTGATGATTACTCTCGACAGCAGCCAGCTGGTACATTGGGTGAGCCAGTTTTTCTGGCCACTGGTGCGTATTCTGGCGCTGCTGGCCTCTGCGCCGCTGCTTAATGAACGATCTATCAGTCACCGGGTCAAAATTGGTCTGGCAGTGATGATCACCTGGCTGTTAATGCCGCTGCTGCCGCCGGTTAACGTGACGCTGTTTTCGCCGGCCGGCTTCTGGCTGCTAATCCAGCAGATGCTGATTGGCATTGCGCTCGGCTTTACCATGCAGTTTGCTTTTGCCGCGGTGCGGACCGCCGGGGAAGTGATTGGCTTACAGATGGGCCTGTCGTTCGCCACCTTTTTTGATCCCGGCAGCCGCCTCAACATGCCGGTACTGGCGCGTTTTTTAGACATGCTGGCGATGTTACTGTTCCTGACCTTCAACGGACACCTGTGGCTGATCTCGTTGCTGGCGGACAGTTTTCATACGTTGCCGATTGGCGGACATCCACTGAATGCCAATGCGTTTATGGCGCTGGTGAAGTCGGGCGGATTAATTTTCCTTAATGGCATGATGTTAGCGCTACCCTTAATCGTTTTGCTCCTCATGCTAAATCTGGTACTAGGTTTGTTAAACCGTGTTTCACCACAGTTATCAATCTTCGCAATTGGCTTCCCGATCACCTTATCAGTAGGCATTTTGACTATCAGTATGCTGATGCCACTGCTCGCCCCGTTCTGTGAGCATTTGTTCGGTGAAGTGTTTGATTTACTCGCCCTGTTCCTGACAGAACTATCCCGTCCCTGAACATTAAGTTTCTAACTATCTTTGCTTACTGATACTTAAGTAACGCAAAACCATCCGTGCATTTTTCAAACCATATTTTCCAGAATGCAACTAAGGAAATTCTGATAAATGTGCTGAGAGTCTGAAAATAATTCTTATTAAACCGGGCTTCGCGTATTTTAGTTGGGCGGTTCACAGCAGCGGTTAGACTGTGAATTTGTTGATAAAAAAGGCAATTCGTTGAATTTGAACAAAAAAAATTCTTTAGTGATTTTTCTTGTTAAAAAATGTTTTTTCCGGCATTGTCAACACACGCTGAGACATCACACTTTCGTAAAACAAATGTTTTTAAGATTTGTCCTATCAGAAAACTCCGGGTTTTCAGCGATAGTGACAGCGCTCCCAAAAACAGAGTCTTACTTAACCTCCGGTTTTTCACTGGCATTCCCCGCCATAACCGGAGAATGTGTGACGTCAAAGCAGCACAATATTTTTGCAGAACGGGTCAGGGATGAAGACTTTTACAGGCGTTTGCCTGTTACCACACTGCACGAGCAGAATAAAAAAGTGCCTTAGAAATCTCTCTCGTACCGCAACGCGTAATTCATCGTTGATTTAAACGGATAACAAATTGGTGAGGGTCGCTATTATGCCAACGATTATTATGGATTCCTGCAACTACACACGCCTGGGATTATCGGACTACATGTCTTTTAAAGGAGTTAAGAAGAAAAATATCACTTCTGCCTCCGATATTGAGCAACTACAGCAAAAATGTGAACAATTAAAACCTGGTGTCGTCTTTATTAATGAAGACTGCTTTATTCATGAACCCGACTCCAGCGAACGTATCCGCAGCATTATTACGCAGCACCCTGATACGCTGTTCTTTATATTCATGGCGATAAGCAATATCCATTTTGAGGAATACCTCTACGTTCGTAAGAACCTGATTATTACGTCAAAATCGATAAAGACATCGACTCTGGATTCGTTACTTAGCACCTATTTGCAGAAAAAACTCAATCAGTCTGCGCGTATCTCTTCAGGAATGGATGTTCATCCATTAACGCTGAGCCAGACCGAGTCAAATATGCTGAAGATGTGGATGTCAGGTCATGACACCATTCAGATCTCAGATAAAATGCAAATAAAGGCGAAAACTGTTTCGTCACATAAAGGTAATATTAAACGCAAAATCAAAACCCATAATAAGCAGGTTATTTATCATGTGGTGCGTTTAACTGATAACGTCACGTCGGGTATCTACGTTAACGTAAGATAACGACCCGCAATGAAAACCGGCCAGGATGGCCGTTTTTTTTTTGCCTCAAACTGGGAGCCAGATCTCACTCCTGCCGCTAAGCCTTTCCGCTCTTTTGCCGATGTTAAGCCTTATAACAACAGCCTCAAGAGAGCAAGGATATGAACACTGCATTGGTTAATGATGGACAGAACACCTCGGGTATATGGCAGAACCTCCGCCTTGTCCCGCTGTTTAGCCTGATCTTCGGCGGCATTCTGCTGCTGTTCGCACTCTGTATTGGTGTCGCCAGTTACTTTCTTATTTCAGGTAATCACTCGCTCAGTGACGCCACTGACGAAATTCAGGTGCGGATGGGTATCTCGAACAGTTCAAACCACTTACGTACTGCCCGTCTGACGGTTATTCAGGCCGGCGCCGCGGCGCGTATCGGTGAGATGGATGAGTTTCGCGCTAATCTCGCGTCGGCAGAGAAACGTATTCAGCAGGCTAAAGACGGGTTTAAAGTCTACGCCGACCGCAAGGAGAAGTCGCCCGAGGATGTCGCGCTGGATGCCACGCTGCAGGCACGCTTTAACGACTATATTGAGAAAGGCCTGATACCGATGATTAACGCCGGTAAGCAAGGCAGCTTCGAGGGCATTATCGCGCAGGAAACCGACGTTACCCGCAAACTGGACGCCGACTACAATGCGGTGCTGCTGAAGGCGATCAAAATCCGTACCGACCGCGCCAATGCGATCACCGCCGAAGCCAACCATCAGTCGCGTATTGGCTTTATTGCGATGGCGGTGGCCTTTGGCGCTGCGCTGCTGCTGGTGCTGCTGACCTTTGTCTTCCTGCGTCGGGTGGTGATTAATCCGCTGCGTCAGTCGGTGTCACGCATTGAGCGTATCGCACAGGGCGACCTGACGGCACCACCGCTGCCACATGGTCGCAGCGAAATAGGCACCCTGATCCACAATCTGCAGTTAATGCAGCAGTCGCTGGTGAAAACCGTCGGCACGGTGCGTGAAGGTGCCGTCGCCATTTATCAGGGCTCCAGCGAAATCTCTGCTGGCAATACCGACCTCTCCTCGCGTACTGAACAGCAGGCGGCAGCACTGGAACAGACGGCCGCCAGCATGGAACAGCTCACCGCCACGGTGAAGCAGAACGCCGAAAATGCCCATCACGCCAGCCAGCTGGCCGCCGATGCCTCCGGTAAAGCCCGCAGTGGCGGCGACCTGGTCAGCGGCGTTGTAAAAACCATGACCAACATTTCCGGTAGCTCGAAAAAGATTGCCGAGATCACCAACGTCATCAACAGCATCGCCTTTCAGACCAACATTCTGGCACTGAACGCGGCGGTCGAAGCCGCTCGTGCCGGTGAACAGGGTCGGGGATTTGCGGTGGTCGCGAGTGAGGTCCGTAATCTGGCACAGCGCAGTGCGCAGGCAGCAAAAGAGATTGAGTCGCTGATTGCCGAGTCGGTCACGCTGATTAAAGATGGTTCGCAGCAGGTCGGCGCTGCCGGTAACACTATGGGCGAGATTGTCGAAGCGGTACGTCGGGTCACCGATATCATGGCAGAGATTGCCGCCGCCTCTGACGAACAGAGCCGTGGGATTCAGCAGGTCAGCCAGGCCGTTACCGAAATGGATAATGTCACCCAGCAGAACGCCTCGCTGGTCGAAGAAGCCTCTGCGGCGGCTGCATCGCTGGAAGATCAGGCCGGTAAACTGACTCAGGCGGTATCGGCTTTCCGCCTGCAGGATACGCCGGTGCTGGCTGGCACCGCCAGCCGCGCCACCGCGCCGGTGAAAACCCCTGCCCTTGCGCCTCGTCCGGCACTGGCAAGCGGTAATGATAACTGGGAAACGTTTTAAGCGCAGTTGGAGTGCAGACAGAGAGTGCCGACAGGGAAGTGCAGAATTAATAGAGCAGTGATGCCGTCGGGTCAGTGACGGCGGTCTGGCTTTGCCTCCTCCCCGCCACGGGGAGGAGGATCGCATCAGCAGTGGCGCGACGTGCCGGCCGGTTTATTCTGTGCTGTAAGGCTCAACAAAAATCCCCTCCGGATGACCATCCTCGTTAAAAAACCAGATGCCTAACGGGTAATCTTCCAGCGCCACCAGAAACATGGTGCCTTCATTAAACGGCTCCATGGCCAGAATAGTTCCGACGCGGCGCGGGCCACCATCGGTTTTAACGCTGACGCGGTCATTCACCTTCATTTCGGTTCTCCTGATTATTTCCTGTTGCACAGTCTAAACGAAGAACCGCAGTGATGCCGAGCGTTAGCGACGGGCAATCACCCATACAGCGTGCACGATACCCGGAATGTAGCCACACAGCGTCAGCAGGATGTTCAGCCAGAAGGCACCACCGAAACCAACCTGCATAAAGACGCCAAGTGGCGGTAACAGGATCGCGATAATAATTCTTAAGATGTCCATAACCATTCCTTTAGGTATTGATAAAAATCAACTTTATCACGAACTATAGCCGATTCTGCTCTCAATGAGCGAAAAGTCAGGTAAATCTGAGTAAGCCTGCGTTTTTTCAATTCCTTAACACTTCGCCGCAAGACTTCTGACGCGCGCCCGCCTTACACTCTCCCTACTGCGCCAACCCCATAGGGGCAGTCAACCTAAAAGTAACAAAGATTTTGCCCGCGCAGCGCGGGCTTTTTTTTGCTGTGATCGCCCCCTCACCTCTTTCTGCACCAGCCACTATACTGATCATTCTGTCCGCGCGCGGGAGTCAGAAAATGACAGGCGAAAAACAGCATACCGAACCGTCTCAGTCAGCGATGAATGTTGATGTTGATCGTTTGCTGGAGGCGTTACAGGCCGGGAATGCCGCTGAGATGCACGAATCTATGGCGCAGCCGCCAGTGGCTGATGAGCGACCAGCACCGCAGCTGTTGCAGCGCGGAACTGAACTGGCCGACGCCTTTGAAATGGATATCTGTGACTGTCGTTCCTGTGAGGCAAACCGCTGAAAACGATTTCAAAAAAAATACCCGGCGGGATGGCCGGGTAAAAATTTCAATTCGTTACACCAGGGAATTCTTAACACCCTTGCAGACTACGCCTTCCCTTTTTTAAGACAAGTCTCTGCTATGCACATTTCTGCAACGAAACGGTGAATAAGGCGGCATATGTTACCGAAAACACCGCAGCAGACAGCGACTTAGCCGCTGCACACTTCATGCATCCCGCCGATCCACAACGTTTCGATTTAAGATTATTCCTGGATTTATCCGGCGGGCGCTTAAGAAAAAAGTGTGAGCCATATTCAACTATAATATTGAAAAATCGCCGCTTTAGCCGTGCTGACAGGAGCTGACCGATGCCCGATCTTCAACAGCCGTTAATGATTATTACCGATCTCGATGGTTCGCTGCTCGACCACCACAGCTATCGCTGGGATGCCGCCACGCCGTGGCTGACCACCCTGAAACAACATGACGTCCCGCTGGTGATCTGTTCCAGCAAAACGGCAGCCGAAATTATCCCGCTACAGAAGAGGCTCGGCATTGCCGGTGCGCCGTTTATTGCGGAAAACGGCGCGGTGGTCCAGAGCGGGGAGCAGCGAACTCATCTGCCCGACAATAGCCTGACTTATGAGGCGATCTGTAGCCGGCTGGCGGCGCTGCAGACGCAGTATCGGTTTACCGGCTTTCATGACTTTACCGATCAGGCGGTCTCATCGATGACCGGCCTGAGTGAAGCGGATGCCGCCCTGTCACGCCAGCGCGATGCTTCTGAAGTGGTGGTCTGGCGCGACAGTGACGAGGCTTTTGACCGTTTCCGCGCCGCGCTGACCGCTGAAGGACTGGCGCTGGCCCAGGGCGGCCGGTTCTGGCACGTCATGCCAGCCGGCAGCGGCAAAGGCGAGGCGGTGCGCTGGCTACTGGCACAACAGTCTGGTTCCGCCTTTACCACTATCGGACTGGGCGACGGGCCTAACGACGCGCCGATGCTGGACGCGGTCGACTACGCCGTCGTGATTAAAGGCTACAGTAAAACACCGGTCACCCTCAGCCGGACCGATCAGCAGCAGGTCTACCATACGGCGCACTATGGCCCTGAAGGCTGGCGTGAAGGGCTGGACTACTTTTTGACTCAACCTCTGTAAGCTGCCCACGGGCATTAAAAGGATGGTGCGATGAGTGATTTTTTTCAGAACGGCGTTATTACCAATTTTCATAATCTCACCCACCGCAGCGTGGAATCACTGGAAAAGGAGATGGTGCGCTTTGCCCGCAAACGCAAGATGGGGCTGATCCTGCCCTCGCTGTTTTCTGAACTGGAAGGACCGGCGCTGACTAAGATTGTCGATGAGCTGGCGAAGGTGCCGTACCTTGATGAGATCGTGATTGGCCTCGATCGCGCTGACCGCGATCAGTTTCTGTTTGCCCGCGAGTTTTTCTCACGCCTGCCGCAGCGGCACCGCATTCTGTGGAATGACGGCCCACGTCTCAAGGCGATTGATGCCGAGCTGGATAAAGAAGGCTTATCGCCTACTAATCCAGGCAAGGGACGCAACGTCTGGTTCTGCACCGGCTATACGCTGGCTTCTGACCGCACCAGCTGCGTCGCGCTGCATGACTGCGATATCGTCACCTATGAGCGCGGCATGCTGGCTCGCCTGCTCTATCCGGTGGCTAATCCGGCGTTTCAGTATGAATTCTGCAAGGGCTTCTATGCCCGCGTCGCCGACGGGAAGCTGAACGGCCGCGTCGGGCGTCTGCTGGTCGGTCCGCTGCTGCGTTCGCTGCAAAAAGTCTATGGCCATTCGGAATACCTCGATTATCTCTCCAGCTTCCGTTATCCACTGTCGGGTGAGTTTGCGATGCGCACGCACGTGCTGAACGGCATCAAAATTCCGGGCGACTGGGGTCTGGAAATTGGCGTGCTTTCAGAGATCTATCGCAACTACACCACCCGTCAGTCCTGTCAGGTGGAAATTGCCGATAACTATGACCACAAGCATCAGCCGCTGGCGGAGGAGGATGGTACCGGCGGGCTGAAACGCATGAGTAGCGACATCGTGCAGTCGCTGCTGCGCAAGCTGGCCACCATGGGCGTGCCGCTGACCAGCGACTCGTTCCGGGTGCTGAAAGCCACCTACTACCGTAATGCGCTGGATATGATGGAGATCTACAACCACGAGGCGGCGATGAACGGGCTGAAGTTTGATCAGCACGTCGAGGAAGCCGCGGTGGAAATGTTTACCCAGTCGATTCTGGAAGCCGGTCAGGCATTTATTGAACGGCCAAACGATAAGCCGTTTATTCCGAGCTGGAGTCGGGTGCAGTCAGCTTTCCCGGATATTCTGCAGCGCATCTATCAGGCGGTAGAAGAGGATAACGACGGCAACGTCTGAGGAGAATCAGGCACAGGGAGTGTGCCGGAAAAGGTAAAGGGAATGCGGTATAGCGGGGCCTGTCAGATCTCGCGACCTACAGGCCTGATCGCAGGCCGCTTAACTGGCAAGCTGTCGGGCGGGATTTGAGGCGCTAAGCTCTTCGCTGCGAAATGCTTCACGACGTACCGCGTAGCCATCATACCAGCGACACTCGACCATTCCGCTGGCGTAGCCGGTCACCACCATCGTCTGTCCGTCTTTCTTGTGCTGAACTTCTTCACTGATTGCAAAAACCATGTTGCGCCCTCCTCATTGACCCTGTGGTTTGATTATTTTCTTTATAGCAGTCAAAAAAGGTTTCTGCCTGTTAAGGCACGCAAATAAGCGGCAAATTCAGAATTAAGCAGTTGGATATGTTGAAAATAAAAAAAGCGGATAATAATTATTATCCGCTTTGAATGGGGTTCAGGCTGGAATCAGATTTTGCAGCCTTCGCAATCCGCTTCGTCGCTCAGATCGTCCGGCACTTCGCTGGCCTTTTTCTCTGCTTTCGCTTCAGCCTGCTCAAGTTGCGCGTCGATATCAAATTCAAACATGTCGTCGTTCATCGTCATTCTCCTGACCGTAATTACAGTGCGCTTTATACCGATTTCCCGCGCAGTTTGGCAATAAGGTTCACCACCAACAGCACGATCGACCCAATGATAAAACCGAGCACCAGATTGGCGCCGTTGCTCAGCAGCATGGCGATCCAGCCGCTGAAACCGCTGCTGACTTCTTCAATCAGATGATGCAGCGGCGCAATGCCATGTACCACAATGCCGCCGCCGACCAGGAACATCGCAATGGTGCCAACCACGGACAGAATCTTCATCAGCCACGGTGCCGCTGCCAGCAACACGCTGCCGATGCCCTGAGCGATAGGTGAGGACTTCTCGCGCAGCCAGAAGCCGAGGTCGTCGATTTTAACAATCGCCGCCACAATGCCGTAAACGCCAATGGTGACCAGAATGGCGATGCCCGCCAGAATAATCACCTGATTGAGCAGCGGCGATTCCGACACGATCCCCAGGGTGATGGCCACAATCTCTGCTGACAGAATAAAGTCGGTGCGCACCGCGCCTTTAATCTTCTTCTTTTCAAACTCCGCCGCATCCTGCTTTGCCAGCGACTCGAGGCGCTGCTGACGCGCTTCCGGCGATTTATGCTGCTTGTCGTGTTGCAGACTGTGCATCACTTTTTCCACGCCTTCGTAGCAGAGATAAGCGCCGCCGATCATCAGCAGCGGCGTAATCAGCCACGGTGCGAAAGCGGAAATAATCAGCGCCAGCGGCACCAGGATCAGTTTGTTCAGAAACGATCCTTTGGCGACGCCCCATACCACCGGCAGTTCGCGGTTGGCTTTTACGCCGGTCACCTGCTGGGCATTCAGCGACAGATCGTCACCCAGTACACCAGCGGTTTTTTTCGCCGCCACTTTCCCCATGACGGAAATATCGTCCAGAAGTGTTGCAATATCATCAAGTAAAGTCAGTAAGCTGGTTCCCGCCAAAATCGTATCCTTAGTCTGGTTCGTTATGTTGACAACATGGGCAGCGCTCGATTTCCGTCACCGTCATCTCGGCGATGCCCTCACAATCCCACTCTACCCGCACCGCTTCACCCGCCGCGCCTTCAGCATGTAAATACTTACTGACCGGGCTTTCTGTCATGCCGGTGATCTCTTCCGTGGCGATCAGCCTGTCGCCGAGGTAAACGCGCGCGGTCGCTTTGGTGTTCACCATGCGCTCGTCGCGCAGCTGGTAGAGGCGTTTAACCGTCAGTTTAATGCTGCTCATGTCAGGCTCCTGGCCACGGAGAAAGCGCAGATCTAACCAATTATGTTGCTGATTAGCAAGGCTCACTCTTCGCAATAATGATGAATACCCTGATGGTCAATCTCGGCACTCTGCGTCATTGCCAGCAGCCACTCTTCCAGCCGCTCCAGCAGATCGCCATCCGCCAGCCGCAGTTTGCCGCGCAGGGCGCACTCCCAGATGATCAGGACCTTCCAGCCGCTCTCCTGTAGCTGACGCACATAACGCCGGTCACGTTCGACATTGCTGTTGATCTTGCCGGTCCAGAATTCGGTACGGGTGGCCGGCAGTTTGAAAAGATAGCAGTGATGCCGATGCCAGAAGCAGCCGTGCACAAAAATAATTGCCTGCTGCTCCAGCAGTACAAAATCGGGTCGGCCCGGTAGATTTTTATCCTGTACCCGATAGCTGAATCCGCGATCCTTCAGCAACAGCGCCACACGCTGCTCAATAGCAGTATCCTGCGCGCGAATGGCACGCATATTTTTGCTGCGTGTTTCGCTGGAGTGAACGTCAGCCATAAATTCTCCTTTTTTGCTGGTCCTTCAACTTTAGCCTGCGCCACGAAAAGCGAAAGCAGCAGAGGCTCGCTATCAGATTGCTGCCGTAAAAAATGTCCCTCCGGCCAATCGGTCCGGTGGCACACGCCGCCAATTTCCTCGCTGCGTCAGGAGTGATAGCATAGGCGGCTCACTGTTAAGGAAAAACGCATGCACCCCGCCGCCATTGCTGAACCACTCTCTGCTGCTCTTTCACCGTCTGATGCGTCTCAACTGTTACAGCAAGTGCTCGACATCTATTCGGTCCGGGATGTGACCACCCGACTGCACCAGGCCGGCTTTCTCAACTGGACGCCTGCGTTGCTCAACCGGGTGCGCCAGGGCAAAAGCGCGCTGCCGCCGCTGTGTGACGCTGAACTGGCGCTGCTGCAGGACCTGCTGCCCAGCCGGCCGGCTCATTATGACGCGCCTGAGTTTCGCTTTATCGATCTGTTCGCCGGTATTGGCGGCATTCGTAAAGGCTTTGAGGCTATCGGCGGCAAATGCGTATTCACCAGCGAGTGGAATAAAGAAGCGGTCCGCACCTATAAGGCCAATCACTATAGCGATCCGCTCGAACATCACTTCAACACCGATATCCGCCAGGTAACGCAGCCGGAAGGCCTCAGCGATGACGCCGACATTTACCGTGCGATTGATGCGGCGATCCCCGATCATCAGGTGCTGCTGGCCGGTTTCCCCTGCCAGCCATTTTCGCTGGCTGGCGTCAGCAAGAAAAATGCGCTGGGCCGCGCGCACGGCTTTGAGTGCCAGGTTCAGGGCACGCTCTTTTTCGATGTCGCCCGCATTCTGGCGGCGAAAAAGCCACCGTTCTTCGTGCTCGAAAATGTGAAAAACCTCAAGAGCCACGATAAGGGCCGGACCTTCGCCATTATCATGGAGACGCTGGATGAGCTGGGCTATGAAGTGGCCGATGCCGCCGCCAGCGGCCCGGATGCGAAGGTCATTGATGCGCGCCATTTTCTGCCGCAGCACCGCGAACGCATCGTGCTGGTTGGCATCCGCCGCGATATCAAAGGCTGTCAGGATTTCACCCTGCGCGATATCAAAAAGTTCTTCCCGCCGCAGGTGCCGAGCCTGCAAAGCCTGCTGGAACCGCAGCCAGATGAGAAATATATTCTGTCACCGGTGCTGTGGCGCTATCTCTACCAGTACGCCAAAAAGCACAAGGCTAAAGGCAACGGCTTCGGCTTCGGGCTTAACGATCCGCGTAATCCCGACTGCTGCGTGCGTACTCTGTCGGCACGTTACTACAAGGATGGTTCGGAAATTCTGATCGATCGCGGCTGGGATAGCGCACTGGGCGAAGCAGAGTTTCATCATCCGGCCAATATGGCGCGCCGTCCGCGCCGACTCTCACCGCGCGAGTGCGCCCGCCTGATGGGCTTCGACGTACCGGGCAGTGAACCGTTCCGTATCCCGGTGTCGGACACCCAGGCTTATAAGCAATTTGGTAACTCGGTGGTGGTGCCGGTATTTGCGGCGGTCGCTCAGCTTTTGCTGCCCCATATTCGTCAGTTACGCGCTGATTAAGGTGCGCGGTTTCCGTTAAGAAAACCGATTCTGCTGTTCTGCCGTCATCCGGCCTGATTGTCACAAAGATGTCACGTAACCCCTTAATACTGCGCTTTTTCTTATTTCGGGTTGCGTGATGTCACTGCTTACTTTATTGCCGCTGCGCGGTCGTAATCGCCGGTTTTCCCTTACGCTGCCGGGCTGGCTGACCAGCCTGCGTGGCCATTTCATTCTGTTCGTGGTGCTGTTCTGCCTGCTGCAATCGGCCGGTATTGTGCTGCTGACCGCCCAGGTTAGCCAGGCGCAGCGCAGCCTGGCGCAGACCCATGATTTGCGCGAGCGGCTGGCGCTGCTCGATCGCGCCCGCATCGAACTGCTGACCGCCAGTGATAACAGTCATCGGGCGGGAATTTATCTGATGCAGGACCAGCAGAGCGGATCGGTCGACAGCTGGAAAAGCCTGGCGGAGAGTGCGAACGCCTCGCTGAGCGAGGCCGAACGGCTGTTCAGCCGCTACCAGGCTGCGCCTGACAGTGCGCTGCAACAGAGCTTTATTCTGCTGAGCCAGGGACTAACCGAGCAGCTTAAGGGGCTGGCTGCCAGCAGCACCGACGCCTTTTTTATGGTGCCAATGCAAGCCTACCAGCAGCAGTTTAACGATGCCTGGTTCGGCGAGATCAGCCAGGCGAATCGCCAGCTGGCCGCCGTCAATCGCAGTTCGCTGGCGAGCTTAACCGGCACCCGCAATGTGTCGCTGCTGGTGACCGGGCTGCTGTCCGGACTGCTGGTGGCGGGCGGCGTGCTGCTGCTGCGCGGGGTGATTACGCCATTGCAGCAGGCCAGTCGCCAGCTACAGGCTATCGCCACCGGCGATCTGCTGGCGTCTGCCGCCCCACTCCGCAGGCAGTCGCGTGAGACGTTACAGCTGTTCAATGCGATGGATGAGATGCGCCAGGGCCTGCGCCACATCATTCATGAGATTGACGTAGTGGCCGTCAGCGTGACAGCCGCTGCGGGCGAGATGCAGCACGCTAACCAGCAGGCGCGCAAGCAACATCAGGCGCAGAATGCCAGCTTCAGTCATCTGTCACAGCGTCTGCATCGGGTCTCTGAAGAGGTGGAGAACAGCACCCGCTTCTCGCTGCAGGCCACCGATCAGGCGCAATCCGCCGACCGCTTAATGCAGCAGTGCGCCGGTCAGGTCGATCAGATGGAAAGTCAGATGCGGCACATCGTGCAGGCTTCGGGTGACATTGCCGGCATAGTCGATTTGCTGGATAGCCTGTCGCTGCAGACCCGCCTGCTGGCCCTGAACGCCGCCATTGAATCGGCGCACGCTGGCATCTATGGCCGCAGCTTCTCGGTGGTGGCAAAAGAGATTGGCTTACTTTCGACCAAAAGCGGTCACTCGACGCGCCAGATTGATCAGCTAATCCAGCATACCCGACACCATGTTGATAGTGGCTTCAGCAAAGTGAAGTCGCTGGAAACGCTGTTCGGGCAGATCGGGCAGGCGGTCAGCGCAGTAGTGACGCGACTGAATGAGCTGCAACACAACGCCAGCGCGCAAAGCGCCCGGGTGTCGCACATTGCTGCCGAGGTGGAGGCGCTCAATCAGCAGTTACAGGCCAGTGAAGGATTAAGTGTGCAGCAGAGCAACGCGGCAGATGCGCTGCACCAGCAGGCCAGCCGGCTGGCGCAGACGGTGCAGCAGTTTCGCCACGGCGGTGAGGCGGGATAAAATAAAAAACCCGTCAGGCGACGGGTTTGCATTTACTTCTTCTTCTTGCCCTGCTTCTTCAGCAGCAGGCGAATCTGTTTCACTTCCGCACTGGTCAGTCCGTCGGGTGACGCTTCGGTCAGATCCTGATTATCAATCGCCGGATGCGGATGCGTTTCCAGACTGGCCTGCAAACGCTGCACAATTTCCTGGCTCATCGAAATCTGGTTCTCCAGCGCCAACTGTTTAATATTTTCTTTCAGTGCGGGATCAATTTTAATCGTCAAATTAACGGTTTCGGTCATCGTGCTGCTCCTTTTTGTTATTGCTTCCACGCTACCGGATGACCGTTTCGATTAACATACTGTCACAAAAATTTAATATTCGGTCCGTAATGGCGTGAAGTCCCGCAGCACGCCTTTGTCCATCCCGGTCAGATTGCCCTGCAACTCCGCATACAGCTTGGCCATATAGCGCACCAGGAAGTCAGCATTATGTTCCGCCAGCATCCGCCCGGTCTCGGTGTGCATGGTTTCCGGCAGCCGCAGCAGCTTCTTCTGGAAGTGATCCAGCGTCCATTTCACATCATTCAGCTCGCGATCTTTTCCCAGCGGATCGGCACTGTCGAACAGCGGACGATTCAATGCCCCGGCGGTATAGAATACCCGCGCCAGGCCAATGGCGCCGAGCGACTCCAGCCGGTCGGCATCCTGAACGATTTTGGCTTCCAGCGTCTGCGGCGGGATGCCGGCGCTGAAACTGTGGGTTTTAACGGCGTGCATTACCGCCTCAATCAGCTCTGCCGGGAAGTCGGTAAAATCCTGTTGCAGAATACGCTGCGTTTCCGTGGCGGCGTAGGTCGAAGCCAGATGGCGTTCAGGGTGATTTTTCGGCAGGTTGACCACATCGTGAAAATAGCAGGCGGTTAACACCACCAGCGGATTGGCGGCGCTGCCTGCCATGATCCGTTGTGCGCTCATCCATACGCGGCGTAAGTGCGCAATATCATGGGCGCCGTCATCGTGGATCCAGTTGGCCTGAAACCAGCTTTCATAGCGAGATTGCCAGAGTGTGAGTGACATAATTTATCTCCCTGTAGTATTCAATCGCAAAACTGCGTCGCGATCGGTGCGCAAACGGCAAGCCATCATAGCGACTGGCTAATGACACTTTTCTTTCAGTGCTGAGGAAAAGAGCGGCGCTGCCAGGGTTTTCCGGCAGGAAAATGAGATCTGGATCATTTTTATAGCATCTCTTATACAAAATAACCGCAATTTCAGCGCTTTTCGGGCTTTCCTTATCGGATCGTCGCTAAGCGAATTAGTTTAATGGGTGTAATGTTTGTTCCAGCAGAAAAAAATCTGGCTGGCCGCATTGCGCGCGATCAAATTCCTTAAATAACGGAAAAACTGTCAATAATCACAGGTGAACAATTCCGAAAAGGTTCCTATTTTTACCGTTATAACGTACTGTATCCGGGCTATTCAGCGCTTTATGGACGTTGCATGATAAGCTTTGGTGCGGTTTTTGCATTTTGAGGTTTTTTAACACCAAAAGCGGCCATTGTCGCCTGAAGACCCATCGACAAATTATTAAGCAAAATGATTTATACCCTTTATGATAATCCTCTGAAGTGCAGCAAGGGGATGTTTACAGCAGTAACCGGGTTCTACTAATAAAAAGAGGTAATCCATGAAAGAACGGCCGATTCTTTTTTCCGAACAGCGTGTTCGTGCCCTGTTGGTTGGCCAGCAAACGCAAACCCGGCGCATTATGAAAACTCAGGCTTTCGGCCCGGGACAGGATCATCACGAAGGTGTGCATGCTTTCGATGTGAGTGCTAACCATCTGCATGGCTACAAAATGATGTCGATGACGGATATCAGTTATCACTGTCCGTATGGCAAACCCGGCGATGTGCTGTGGGTGCGTGAAACCTGGCGTGGTCCGCTGGTGCCCGAAGATGCGCTGGCAGAGTATGAGCGCGATCCGACGCCATTCCGCCAGCCGGCTTATTGCCAGTATCGCGCGGACAGTAACGAGCTGGGACAGCATATAATGAGCAGTCCGGAAGCCGAGCAGTTTGGCTGGCAGACCGCCATCCACATGCCGCGCTGGGCCAGCCGCATTAACCTGGAAATTACCGGGGTGCGGGCCGAGAAGATTCAGGACATCAGTGAAGATGACATTATGGCCGAAGGGGTGCAGACCGATTCGCACTTCCTCAACAATTTCTTCACTATGAACGTTAATTCGGAATCGCCTAAAGAGGCGTACCGTAAAGCCTGGCAAAAGCAGTACGGTGCCACCAGCTGGGAAGTAAACCCGTGGGTCTGGGTGATTGAGTTCCAGCGCATTGAGCGTAAGTAACACCTCAGGCCTGCGCTTTGCGGGCTGAATCACAGACAACGGCTGCGCTAACGGGTTGAATAGACTGCCTTAAGCCCTGCAGCCAGATCGATGGTGCCAGCATGCTGTTTTCGATGCTGGCATTTTTATATCTGGCGCGCCAGGATAGCGAGATAGTCCGGTTCTGTGCGGGAGTGACGATGTTTAAATGGCCGTGGAAAACGCATAACGACCCTGCACTGGCCGCGCTGCCGTGGCAGCCTGGTCTGGCGCAGCCGATTTTTACTCTGCTCAGTGAAGAGGAGCAGCAGGCGCTGGTGCACCTGGCGCAACGTTTCCTGCAACAGAAAAAGCTGGTGCCGTTCGGAGGCGTTCAGCTGGATGAGTTGCGCAGCGTGCGCATCGCCCTGCTGTTCTGTCTGCCGGTGCTGAAACTGGGGCTGGAGTGGCTGGACGGCTTTCACGATGTGCTGATCTATCCGGAGCCGTTTGAAGTTGACGATCTCTGGCAGGACGAAGCGGGTCTGGTGCACAGCGCGCCCGCGGTGCATGCCGGTCAGAGCTGGACCCAGGGTCCGGTGGTACTGAACTGGCTCGATATTCAGGACTCGTTTGATCTTTCCGGCTACAACCTGGTGATCCACGAAGTGGCGCATAAACTGGATGCCCGCGGCGGCGGTTATACCAGCGGGATTCCAGTGATACCGCTGCGTGAGGTGGCGCTGTGGGAGAAAGATCTGCGGGCGGCGATGGCGGCGATTGAAAGCGAAGTTGATCTGGTGGGCGAACAGGCGGCGAGCATCGATCCCTATGCCGCCAGCGACCCGGCCGAGTGCTTTGCCGTGCTGTCGGAATATTTCTTTACCGCGCCGGACCTGCTGGCCGAGCGCTTCCCGGCGATGTACCAGCATCTGCGCCACTTTTATCAGCAGGACCCGCTGACGAGAATCGTCGCCTTGTCAGCGCAAACTGCTTAAATCGCGATCGCTTTGCGCTAAAGCTAGCCAGTTGAATGATAATGTATTTTTTGCTGTTGACACCTTCGGGCGACGCCGTTAATATTCGCCTCGTTCAAACGATTCCTCTGTAGTTCAGTCGGTAGAACGGCGGACTGTTAATCCGTATGTCACTGGTTCGAGTCCAGTCAGAGGAGCCAAATTTAGAGAAGCCCGCTCAGGGAAATCTGAGCGGGCTTTTTGCATTTTATCTGGCGGTTCTTTTTTCTCAGACGTCCACTCTCCTGCAACAAACGCTCTTCGGGACCATCGCCTTCTGCTGACAAAAGGCGGGTCATGCCATTTCAATGGAACTTTACCGCCCAACGGAAGCAGGTAACTGCTCTCCATTAGAATGGCTGGCATAAAGTATCGTCCCTTTTTTATAACGGTATTCTCATAAACATCGATGTTGGGGTAGCCTTCCCACACAAAGCGCGTCGTGACGGCGTTGCCAGATGGCCTGCCTTGTAACAGCTGCTGGCTGGTTTTACTGATGCGGCGTCCCAGCGGATCGTAGCGAAAACTCACCTTAGTGCGCGGCTTATTGCGTTCACGTGGCTCGCTGATGACATCCGTCAGGCGATGCTCACCATCGTAGCGATAACGCCAGCGGATGTGCCCGTCATCTTTCTCAGTGGTACGGCCATGGATATCGTACTGCCAGCGGATACCGTTCAGTCCGGTGACGCGGTTATGCATCACATGAGCGGCACTATAGCGATCCAGCGGGTTGCCTGCGCTATCCCAGCGCCACTGTTCATTGCCCGGCTGCGCGCCGTCCTGAGACAACTGCCGGCCGGCGTTATCGTAGTTCCATAATGTCTGGCTGAACGGATTATCGTCGCGCTCTTCACGGATCAGGTTGTTGCCGTAATCGAAGTCACGCCGGCGGGACCAGACGCGCGGTGCAGGTCGCTGTGAGTCACCCTTAAACACGTCACGGCGGCGCAGTCTGCCTAAGCGGTCATACTCACTGCGCATGGTCAGGCCGCCCTGCGTCCGGCTGAGTTCCCGATGCAGTGTGTCACGGGTAAATTCCGTGACCGGCAGGTTGTCTAATGCGATGCTCAGCAGATGGCCGCTACCATAATAAAGCTGCTTCAGGTTGCGGCCATCCGGCAGCGTCAGGGCAGTACAGTTGCCCAGCGCGTCATACTCCCACGCCAGTTCGCCCTGCTGGCTCCACTCGGTGTCCGACAGCGGCAGATACTGCGATACTTTACTCAGGCCCGGTCACCCTCATCAGGGTAGTGACAGCGATGAGTAAATGAGATTTTATTTATTTAAAATACTGATCAGTTGCAACACCTTCTGATATTCTTCTTCATCAAACTCACCATGAGCCAGATACCCACAAAAATTCCTGTACAAAAGCTCTAAATCAATATTTGAACAATTTTCATTTTTTAAAACATCCAATGCTGACTTGTACAATTCCTTTCCTTGTGATTTATTTTTCCTTTCTACTAAGTCGATCAGTTCAATTAAAATTTCAATAGCTTTTTGTATATTCATATTATTAGAAACTCACTCTGTCTGTTCTAATTATCGTGGATTTTGCTAATTCCTTGATACTTATCAGTCCTTGATAGCCTCCGCCTTCCAGAACTTCCAATCTATTAGTACTTATTTGCGGAGCAGCAGTACCCTCAGTGACCCATGTTCCTTTTTGAGGTTTGAAGGTTGGAAGGGCTTTGTTGAATAAATCGAACTTTTGCTGAGTTGAAGGATCAGATCACGCATCCTCCCGACAACACAGACCATTCCGTGGCAAAGCAAAAGTTC